>JAICZH010000013.1 GCA_025933775.1 Chitinophagaceae bacterium | reverse complement strand
GGGGATGGGCTCTTATTCCACAATGCGCAGCTTTGCATAATTGAGCATGATTTTTTTTTCACCATTGTATTCAAATTTTACAGTAGCCACCGGGTTATGCGCTGCGCCTTCCATCTTTATTACTTCGCCAAAACCAAATTTCTGATGTTCAATTTTTTGGCCGGGTTGTAAATTACTGGTATCGCTTGGTGCAAAGCCTTCGGTGGGTGTGTGCTCTTTTATTTTTACAACATTAGCGTTGGTAACATAAGCCGGCTTTTCTGTAACTTTTTTTTGTTGCTGAAAATTTTGTTTACCAAATCCTGCATTAGTAAAAGGATTCCAATGACTGGTGATATTATTTCGCATATTGCCTCCGGCATACGAACGATCTAAACGTTCTTCAGGAAGCTCTTCAATAAAACGGCTTGGTTCATTTTGTGTAAGGTTTCCAAAACGGTAACGTGTATTGGCATACGTAAGCCACAACCTGTGTTTGGCGCGGGTTACAGCTACATAAAATAATCTTCTTTCTTCTTCCAGTTCTTCACGCGTATTAATTGACATCGCATTGGGAAACAAAGTTTCTTCAAGGCCGCCAACAAATATTACCGGAAATTCCAAACCTTTTGCTGCATGAATGGTCATTAATTTTACCACATCGCTTTCACCTTTATCTTCATCTGCATCGGTTAATAAAGTGATTTGCTGCAAATAACTTCCGAGAGTTTTGTCAAGCAATTCGCCATCTTCAGTTGGCGTTTCTGTAAATTCTTTTATTGAATTGAGTAATTCCTGTATGTTTTCATAGCGTGCCAATCCTTCCATTGTTTTATCATTAAAAAGCTCTTTTACAATTCCGGTATTTTTGCCAATAAGAATAGAAAGATCATAAGCATTTTTCTTTTGCATTTCACTTTGAAACATATTTATCATGATTACAAAGTTGTTGATCACTTCAAGCGTTGATGCTCTGTAACCAAATTCTGACGCACGTTCCAGCACATTCCACATAGAAATATTATTTTCATTGGCAAAAAGAATTGCTTTTTCAACAGAAGTTTTTCCGATGCCCCGTGCAGGAAAATTGATGATGCGTTTTAATGCTTCTTCATCGTTGGGATTTACAACCACCCGCAAATAAGATAGAAAATCTTTTATTTCTTTTCTTTGATAAAAACTAATGCCGCCATAGATGCGATACGCAATATTCATGCGGCGAAGGCTTTCTTCAAAGCTGCGGCTCTGTGCATTGGTTCTGTATAAAATGGCAAAATCATTGTTGCGATAATGATTGCGTAATTTTTGTTCCTGTATCGCATCGGCTACATATTTTCCTTCATCATTATCCGATGCGGTGCGCACGAGTTTTATTTTTTCTCCTTCATCATTGCTCGTCCATAATTTTTTAGGAAGCTGCAATTTATTATTTGCAATTACATTGTTGGCAACGTGAAGAATGCTTTGTGAGCTTCGGTAATTTTGCTCCAGCATTACAATTTTTACTTCATCATAATCTTTTTGAAATTGTAAAATATTTTCAATAGTGGCGCCGCGAAAACTATAAATACTTTGCGCATCATCGCCCACCACGGCCACGTTTTCATGCATAGCGCCGAGTAATTTTATAATTTGATATTGTGCAGTATTGGTATCCTGGTATTCATCAATCATGATGTATTTAAACTTGCGCTGGTACCTGCTCAGGCTTTCGGGATATGTTTTTAAAAGCAAATAAAATTTCAATAACAGATCATCAAAATCCATTGCACCATTTTTAAAACAGCGTTTACAATACGCATCATAAATCTGGCCTGTCATTGGGCGATTGGCACGTACATCTTCCTGTTGCAATCCATAATCATTTATATATTCTTCAGCAGTTATTAATGCATTTTTCGCAGCAGAAATTCTATTATAAATTGTGGCAGGTTTATATTGTTTATCATCAAGCCCTAATTCATTTATCACTGTTTTTACAACACTCTTTGAATCGTCAGTATCATAAATGGTAAAGTTGCGCGGGTAGCCAAGCTTATCCGCTTCGGCTCGTAAAATTCTTGCAAACACAGAGTGAAAAGTACCGATATAAATATTTCTTACTTCATTATTTTCAAGAATGGTTTGCACTCTTTCCTTCATTTCTGCAGCAGCCTTATTAGTAAATGTAAGCGCTAAAATGTTGAATGGATCTATGCCTGTTGCTAAAAGATGTGCGATGCGTGTGGTAAGTACTTTTGTTTTACCGCTGCCAGCTCCTGCCACAATCATAATTGGTCCTTCCCGATGTAGTACTGCTTCTCGTTGTTGTTCATTTAATCCTGCTAAATAATCATGCATAAAACAAAGTTACTGAAACCTGCAGGCTTTGAAAAGATAAAAGTGGAGTTGTGAATAGTAAATTGATTATTGAATTATTCTATTATTAAATTATTTGATTGACTATTGCAAATTGTCCATTGCCTTTTGACATCTGAATTCCATTTATCCATAATTTTTTAAATAAATATTTTTTTCTTTTTACGTTTTCAAATATTAGTTATGCGGGTTCATCATTTAAAAATCTTCTTTCAGTTTCTTATTATAATGTTTCGTCAATCTCGTTAACGTTACTTTAACGAAAGACGCTACCACACTACATTACCGGCAATACTAATTTGCTATTTGCTGCATAATAAGGCCATTAATTTTATTCCCGATTCCTTAACCAATAAAAATAAAAAATATGAAAAAAATCATTTTAGCCAGTGTAATTACACTATTTTCTGCAACAACTATTTTTGCAAAACCTTCACCTCTTGTAAATGAAAAAGTATTAAAAGTTTTTCACGAAGCTTTTCCTGAAGTAACACAGCCCACGTGGTATAATTTTGATAATTATTTTGAAGTATTTTTTACCAATGCCGATAACACATCATGCCGGATTGATTATGACCCGGATGGAAATGTATTGAGTACGACCAGATATTATACAGCTCAAGGCCTTTCTCCGGCTATAAGAGCAAAAGTGTTTGAAAAATATCCGGGAAAAAATATTTTTGGAGTAACTGAAGTTTCTAATAATGAAAAAGTTGTTTACCATATC
Source organism: Chitinophagaceae bacterium (assembly GCA_025933775.1). GTDB lineage: Bacteria > Bacteroidota > Bacteroidia > Chitinophagales > Chitinophagaceae > Ginsengibacter. Next base: position 43,709 of record JAICZH010000013.1, on the reverse strand, counting down.
GTTTTGCAAGATGAAAAATATTGGTACAATATAGAATCTGATGCAACGGGCAGTATCAGGCTCGAAAAGAAGTTATTAAAAGGGTAGTATAGCTGAAAATTTTAAAAAAGGCAATTTGTAAAATGTATTACAAATTGCTTTTTTTATTACATTCCTGGATTGAATTTTTTTGAATTACACAATATTTTTTAAACATTGTTCGTTATATTTTCCAATTCCTTTTTATGCATAGTAAAATCGGTAACAAAGCAACTGGCTTACTTCGTAATTTAATGAAAGTTTTGTTGGAGAGATTAACCCAAAGTCCGGATTTTTACAACATAAAATATTATACAAAAGTGAGAACAAGAAACCGCAATCAACGAATGCACTGGTAAAGTGAATGTCCGGCTTCGGAATTTACTAAAAAAAGAAAGAGGAATTGTGCTATTGCAAAAAAAGAATAGCGCTTTTAATTTAGAGTTAGAAATCAATATCAATAATTAATCCTCTTTAAACCAGTTTTATGAAAAACCAAGTTTACCCCAAAAAAACCGTTCTCTCCGTGTTTTTTAAAACCCTTTCTAAAAATTTTATTGCACTCTTTGAATCGGGAGATAAAAAAGAATTTCAAAGATTAAAAGATTTTATTACTTCTTAATTAATCTTAGCTGAACAAATATTCTACATCTTCTTTGCTAAGGCTTTTTACAAAAGTCTGGTCGTCGGAAATTAATTCTTTTGCAAGTGTACGTTTGCGTTCCTGAAGCTGCATAATTTTATCTTCAATGGTATCCTTGCATATCATTCGGTATGCAAAAATATTTTTGGTTTGCCCGATGCGGTGCGTGCGATCTATTGCTTGCTGCTCCACGGCAGGGTTCCACCAGGGATCTACAATGTAAACATAATCTGCTGCTGTTAAGTTAAGCCCCACGCCGCCTGCTTTAAGCGAAATAAGAAAAACTCTTGTATTTTCATTGGTTTGAAAATTTTGAATCGCGCGTTCTCTTTCATGGGGAGGTGTGCTTCCGTCGAAGTAATCAAATTCAATTTTATTTTGAATCAGTTTTTCTTTTATCAATGCAAGCATTCCCAAAAATTGTGAAAAAACAAGTGTTTTATGTTCGCCGATATTTTCTGTAATCTCACGGGTAAGCTCTTCCAACTTGATAGAATGGTTTGGATATTTTTCTTCTTCGTTCAGAATAGCAGGGCTATCGCATATTTGCCTAAGCTTCATTAACCCCTGCAAAATGGTGAGCTGCGATTTATCAATTCCTTCTCCTTCAATAACGCCCATAATTTTATCGCGGTACACGTTTCTGTATGCTTCGTACACGCTTCTTTGCTCATCTTCCATTTCGCAAAAAAGTACCGTTTCTGTTTTTTCAGGAAGGTCTTTTGCTACTTGTTCTTTTGTTCTTCTTAATATAAATGGATACAATAATTTTCGTAAATGTTCTTTTTGTTCCTGCTCACCCAATTTATCAATAGGTGTAGAAAATTCATTTCTGAAAAATTCAACAGAACCCAATAAGCCCGGGTTTAAAAAATTCATTTGAGCATAAATATCAAAAGTATTATTCTGTAAAGGTGTACCGCTCATGCAAAGCCTGTTCTTTGCAGTGAGCAGGCAAGCGGCTTTGGTAACTTTTGAAGAAGGATTTTTTATCGCTTGCGATTCGTCAAGTATTACATAGTCAAATAATATTTTCATTAATAATTGAATGTCGCTTCGCAATGTTCCATAGGTTGTAATGATAATATTGTATTTATCAAAATCATGCGGATTTCTTGTGCGCAGGCTTCCATGATGAATGTACCAATTGAGTGATGGCGTAAATTTTTTTATTTCATTTTCCCAATTGTAAATTAATGTAGTGGGGCATACAACCAGCGCTTTCAGATTGCCTTGTTCCTTTTGATAATGACTGAGCATACTCAATGCCTGAACCGTTTTTCCTAATCCCATATCGTCGGCAAGAATGCCGCCCCAGCCAACAGTGTTTAAATAATTGAGCCAGCTCAAACCCGCTACCTGGTAGGGCCGCAGCTTGTTTCCTAATTCTTCGGGCACATCAGTTTCGGGAATGCTTTTGAAATTTCTGAGCCGTTCATATTTTTCATCTAATTCAAAAGTAAGTTCCTGTACATTCCTTTTTTCATATAAATCATCAATAACGCTGAGATGAAATCTTGAAAGCCTCAGTTTATTTTCTTTACCCTGGCCTACTTTAAAAAGAAGCGCATATTTATTGATCCATTCATCGGGCAGTATGCCGAGCGAGCCGTCTGTTAATTGAACAAACGACTGTTTATTGGTTAATGCTTTTTTTATTTCGGAGATACCTATTTGTTGCTCGCCGAAAGAAATTTCAACTTTTGCATCAAACCAATCGAGCCCGCTGCTGAGGTGAATATGTGTAGAAGGCTTTGCAGTATTGAACCTGAAATTTTTTAAAGCATTGAAACCAAAAACAGGAACTTTCATTTCCTTCATGGCATCCACAAATAAAAAGAACCAATTATTTTTAAGAACATCAATTCCTTTTAAAACAAGCCCTTCTTCGTGTTTATCGCTAAACTGTGAATGAAGACCGGCCAGCTTATCATGAAAATTTTGTTCAGCTTCTTTATTACGGTACACCATTACAATTTTGTCTTCATCGGGAAGAATGATAGTTTCTGTATCGCCTGGTTTTACATTAAAGCCTTTATAATTATATATCGGTTGAAACAAAAGATAATCGCCTCTTTCTGCAAGCATCAGCGATATAGACGGCTCGCCATCTTTCACTTCTTTTATCAATGCTTTATCAAAGGAAACTTTATACTCTTTGGTAAGGGGCATTATTACTTCCTTTAAAAATGAAGGCCACTCATTTTTTGATATACGAAGTGTGTTATTAAATTTTTTTGCAACAAGGGAATCTTCTGCTTTTTGCCAAAGAAAAATTTCTTTGTCATGTAAAAACAATAAAAAATTATTCCATGCATTGTCCGATAATCTCAATTGTTCATTATCAATTACAATAAAACTTTCTACAAAGTATTCATCGTCTTTGCACGAAATTTCAAATTGTATCTCTGGCGAAAGAGCAGAAGGAAAAATAGTTTGTAAATTATTTGTATTAAATTTTTTGCCGGCAGGCAAATACAAAATAATATTGGGTTCCTGTAAAATTTTTTTAAGCTTGGGATGAATAAATTCTGCAATTAATAATTTTGTTTCTTCGGGCAATTCTTCATCTTCTGCATGAATAATATTTTCCCAAAAACCGCTAAAAGGGGAATTGCGATTCAAATATTTATTCACTTCTGCAGGCTGTAATTTGCGGGCTTGTTGTATTAATGATTTATCATTTTCACTAAACAATTCTGTGTTGATAAATTTGGTTAAGTCTAATTTTTCAACATAGCCAACGAACTTTTCAATTTCATCATCATATTCTCCCTGTATAACATCCATACAAAAGAAAGGGAAGCTATTATGGTTTGCATTAAAAACAATTGCGGCTCTTTTTTGTTTTGAAGCAATAGCAGTATCGGCTACAGAAGCTGCATGAAAAGGCTCGTGGGGCTTGGGTTGTATAGCAGTTGCTACTCTTTTAATAGAAGGATCCAGTACTTTTAAAAATGGCTTGCCTTCTTTATAAATAAATTCAAACTTGCCGGTAAGCTCTTCATTTAAATTATAGCCATATACTTCCAGCAATTTATTTTTTTCTTTATCCCAATTTCGTATAGTATCAAAATAATTGGCACCATAAGCATTTAATAATTGTAAAAATAAAAGAGTTTTATGCTGGCAAAGTGCATGAGTTTTTTCGTTGCATGAGCATGATGTATCAAAATTGCGTTCATCATTTTTTTGAATGATGATACGAAAAATTTCTTCTTCAATTTCAATGCTTGCTTCTACTTTTTCATTGGCGGCTGCAATGATGCTGGCTTTATTGCTTCTCAATATTTGCTCGGCTTTATTATAATTTTCCTGGCCTGCAAGCATACGAATTGTTTTGAGATCAATAAGTTTCATTTTAATTACTGTGTGCTTTTGATTATACACAGTAATCGTATCGGTTGAAAGTAAATTTCGATCAACCAGTTCCTGCAAATGAAATAATGCAGCAGATTCGTGCCGGCAGATATCTCCTAAATTATAAGGGCAGCTACATCTTACAGAAAGTGTTTTCGGGTCATTATATTTTTGAATATGTACTTTATAAAAAGTGGCATAGCTATCATCTTTTACGCGAAACATAACCGAATGGGTAAGCTCATCGTGTTCTACCAGCTCAACGTAACCGAGACTATGAATTTTTTTACCGCGGCGAATTACTTCATCGGTTCCGGAATTATAAACATATTTAATTAAATACGGTAGGGCCAATATATGTTCTGTTTTCTATTCAGCAGTATTTTTTGCTGCTTCAGGTTTGAAAAAAGGGCAATTTGCAAAAGTATGAAAAATATACTTGCAGAGAAAGCTGCAATGGTTCCTTTTTGCAAAATTTTTAAGTTGGTTCAAATAAATTTAGTGCAAAAATAACCGGCCCGACTCGTAAACTACCAGTGCATTGGCATTGTCGGCGGTGAGGCAATATCTGATGTCTGCTTCAAGCCCATAACCCATTAGCCTCATATAATGCGAGGCTTTTTTATTTTTCATAAACCCGAAAAGATCATTTTTAGCTTCAAGATAAAGTGTTTCGGCTATTTGGCTGGCATCGCAATTTTGCTGAAAACTTTTTTTTATTTTGCTGATAACGGCTCCTGCAAATAAAGTATCTTCAATGTTGACACGATCTTTCCATGCAGCACAGGCCAGTATTACATTTTTATTTTGTGTTTCTAAATAATGGCAAACCGCAGAAAGATTACAGAAGGAGCCGGTAATAACTCCCAGTGCGCCCTCTGCCAGCGCCATGTGCAAAAGCCGGGTACCATTTGTAGTAGTAAGCACCAGTGTTTTGCCTTTAATAAATTCGCGAGTGTAATGCAATGGAGTATTGCCGTATTTCAATCCATCGGCAATTTTTCCATCTCTTTCTCCGGCAGTTATTACATCCATCTGCTTTCCTAATTTTATACATTCGGCAACGCTATCAACCGGAATGATGCTTTTAGCGCCATTATATAATGCAGTAGCAATAGTAGAGGTAGCTCTTAAAACATCTATAATAACTACAATACTTCTGTTCACATCATATAAGTGTAATAAAGAAGGAGACAGGCAAGTGTTAAGCGAAGGAAGTTTATTTTTTTCTGATTTCATTAAATGTAATTGTTTTCAAATCTCTTATTCAAAAGGCAGCTTAACAACTTTAGCCAAAAGTAATTTGTCTCTTACTTTTATGTAAACTTCCGTGTCAATTTTGGAATAATTAATATCAACATATCCCATCGCAATGGCTTTATTTAACGAAGGAGATTGAGTTCCGCTTGTTACTCTTCCTATGATAGCACCTTCGCTGTTTTTAATTTCATAACTATGACGGGGAATTCCTTTTTCTATCATTTCAATCCCCACGAGTTTTTTATTGATCCCCTCAGTTTTTTGTTTTGCAAGAATTTCTTTTGCAATAAAGTCTTTGTTGAATTTTGTTATCCATCCAAGCCCTGCTTCTAAGGGAGTTGTGGTATCGTCAATATCATTTCCATATAAACAATATCCCATTTCGAGCCGAAGCGTATCTCTTGCTGCAAGCCCAATTGGCTTAAGTCCCAAAGGAGTTCCTTGTTCAAAAATTTTATCCCAAATAATCCCTGCTGTGCCATTTTTATTTTCAAAATAAATTTCAATTCCGCCTGATCCGGTATATCCTGTAGCACTTATCAAAATATTCTCAATATCTGCAAACCGCCCTTTTACGAAAGTGTAATATTTCATGTTCATTATATCAATGTCGGTAAGCGGTTGTAAAATTTTTGTTGCATTGGGACCTTGAATTGCTAACAAACAAGTGCGGTCTGAAATATTATGAATCTCCGTTTTTCTGTGATTTTGTTTTTGAATCCAGTTCCAGTCTTTTTCAATGTTGGCGGCATTTACCACCAGCATATATACTTTTTTTTCTTCAATGCAATAAACAATAAGGTCATCAATAATGCCACCATTTTCATTGGTAAAGCAACTGTATTGGGCTTTTCCTGCAGTTAGCTTCGACGCATCGTTGGTAGTGATGCGTTGAATAAGATCGAGTGCATCTTCTCCTTTTACAATAAACTCTCCCATGTGGCTCACATCAAAAATGCCTGCATTTTTTCTTACAGCATTATGTTCTTCATTAATTCCGGTATAGCTTATGGGCATATTGTATCCTGCAAATTCAGCCATCTTTGCGCCAAGTGCAATATGCTTTTGTGTAAAAGGCGTATCCTTCATAAAATTTTTTAAGGTGTGCAAATTTATGCTAAAAAATAAGTTATCATTTTTTAGATTTTTTTTTTATAAAAAAAACAAAGAGCCTCATGTAAAAAAACATGAAGCTCTCATTTTTCCAAACTTCAACTTTAAAACTTCTTCTTTTAAATATGCATTACAAAAGTGTAGTATTGTTTTCCTGTGCCAAGATAGGCTTGTGTGGGATTGGATTTGCCATCTAATTTTTCTATTTTTTGATCCAGCGTTTCTTTCACTTTTTGCAATGAATCTTTTATTCTTTTATTTTCTTTTTCTTTTTCTCTTTTTAATGAGTCAACTGACGATTGCAATTTTTTCATTTCTTTTTCTTGTGCATTCGTTAATGAATCAATTTTATCATGCTTATTATAACGATAGCTTGAATCCTGCGGAGCAGCATTGGAAAAATTATTATTATCATCATCTTCAGAATTCATTTTATTGCGATAATCATCTTCTTTACTTGCAGGAATTCCATCCAATGTATATAATCCATCTTCTTTCATTATATATTGTTCACCGGTTTTATAATACAAATCATTATCATCCCAATACCAGTTATCGTTGTTCCAATTATCGAATAATACTACCCGATGGTACCAACCGGAGTTTTCATTTACTTTAATATAATGGCCTACCGGCACAGAAATAATTACCTGAACATTTTGATTGCGAAATTTATCAGTTGTATTAATTGCAATGGCTCTGTCAATGTATAACACAGAATCTGCTTGTGAAATATTAAAATTAATGAGCGATGCCAGTTTATCTGCATTGCGCCGATTGCTGCCGTTACTCATTTTTATAATGCTAACGTGAAAACTATCGGTTGCAGATTTTTCAAGCTTTACATTTACATTAGCGATGTACGCAGTGTCGTCATCCACATTTTGGAAAGGCTCAAACCGCAACCAGCTATCGTATCGGTAATACCTGTTATTATTAAATGAATTTACTTGAAGGCTTTTTACCGATGCATTAGAAAGTGGAATGGGTTCTTCAATTATAGAACTCGTAGTTCTGAAATCGGAACTTACAAGGCTTATTAAAGAAATGAAACAAGCAATGCCAAGTATCCATAGCGCTATAAACGAATAACGAACGATTCGGTTGGCGGTTTTTATTCTTGCAATTCTTCTTATAATAAAAGTGATGATGCCTATTACGGGCACGGCAATAAAAAATATTAAGGTTCCCCATGCCAATACCGTTTGCCATCCGGGCATTAAAATAAAATTTTTTAAAGGTGGAAATATTCCTATTGAAACTACTGCTAAAGCAAAGAGCCCGATAATTAATCCCACTGCAATACAACCCAAAACAAAATAGGCAAACACTTTAAAAAGAGTAACGATTATATTTCCTAATGCGCCACTGGTGCGCTTTGCAGCATAGTGTATTTCCTGTCCCATTTGTGCGCCTCTTTCTTTGGCAATGTTTCCGGCTTCTATTCCTAATTTATTTACTCTTTCTTTTACACCTTTCATTTCTTCCACTACAGAATTTTTAATAGAATTAAGATCAACTTTTTCTCCCTTCATTTCCAGTTTTTCTGCAGTGGTATTTGCTTCAGGAATTACCAGCCATAATATAATATAAATAATAAAAGTTCCGGGGCTAAATGAAAAACTTAAAAAATTGGGAAACGTAAGCGGGCCAATATGTCCCCATCTGAAAAAGAAAGAAATAAATGGAATTAAAAATATAAATCGTGGCAGCCATGGATTCACATTAAAATAACTGCCCATACCACTGCAAACACCGCCGATAATTTTTCCATCAGGATTACGGTATAATCTTTTACGAACGCCATTCACCAGCATGTTACTTCCCGGAACAAAAATCCAGAGAAGTATGTACAGAAAAAATCCAATCCCTGATACGATAAACAGCACACGAACTATTACCGGATCAATGCCAAAGTAAGCAGCGATACCGCTACAAACACCTCCGAGTATTTTATTATTTTCATCACGATACAAACGTTTTCCTTTCCAACTCATATCCTGAAAAGCATGCTCTTCCTTTTGGCTGCCTTTTGCATCAGCGTTTTGTTCTCCACCATCTGCTTCTTCAAAATCCTGCGGCCTCCCCATATTTTTTATTATGGCATTTACATCATCATCGGTAATGCAGGTAGAACCTTTTTTTAATCGTTCCTGAAACAGCTCACTGATGCGGCTTTCAATGTCATTTATAATTTCATCGCGGCCTTCTTCATTTGCAAAATACCCGCGCAGGCTTTCTATGTATTGTTTCAGCAATTCATAAGAAGTTTCCTCAATAGGAACCACCGTTCCCTGGAAATTTATATTAATTACTTTTTTCATGATTACACTTTTATTTTTTGTTGAAGTTGTTGGGTTTATTTTTTGTTTCCTGTAATTTCATCTACGGCATTGGCAAGCTCCAGCCAGGTTGCCTCCAGCTCTTTATAAAACTCAGCGCCTTTTTTAGTTAAAGAAAAATATTTTCTTGGCGGCCCGCTATTGCTTTCCACCCATCTGTATGTAAGAAAATCAGCATTCTTAAGCCGGGTAAGCAATGGGTACAAAGTGCCTTCCAGAATGTTTAGATTGGCGGCTTTCATTTTATCAATAATATCACTGGGATAAGCTTCTCCCATTTTTATTACCGATAAAATGCAAAACTCCAAAACACCTTTTCGCATCTGGCTTGCTGTATTATCTATATTCATAAATTAAAAATTTTATTCTGTTGAGCTTAACTGAAAAATATTCTGACACAAAGATAAGTGAATTTATAATACTATGCAATACATAATACCTGTTTTTTTAAAGTAGTTGTTAATAAATAAAGGGAAAAGCCTTACTGGTAAAGGGTTCCCGTTTCTTAAATATTTTTTTTAAATTTTATAAAAGGAAAAAATTGAGCGATGAATGGTAAGATTTGCCTAAACTTAATAAACTAATTTTTTATTTTACAATAAAATACTTATCAGATAATCTTATATATTTTTTTTGAAAAGGAATATAACGGTAACGCCTACCCGAAAATATTTATTTAAATAAATTATACGTGATAAAGCTCATTATATAAGCAAGCCCTGTCATATACGTAAGCATAATGAGCGGCCATTTCCAGCTTTTGGTTTCGCGTTTTACAATGGCAAGCGTGCTCATACACTGCATTGCCAAAACATAAAAAATTAAAAGTGATAATCCCGCAGCGAGCGTGTAAACTTTTCTTCCATCAGGCCATCTTGCAGCATTCATTTTTTGCCGCAATGTTTCATTGTTTTCATCTTTATCTCCTACGCTGTACAGGGTTGCCATCGTTCCCACAAAAACTTCGCGTGCAGCAAATGAAGTAATCAATGCAATCCCTATTTTCCAATCATATCCCAATGGCCTGATAACTGGTTCAATCGTTTTGCCTAAAATGCCTGCATAAGAATTTTGCAAATATTCTGTTCTTTTTATTCTTTCCAAACCCAGTGTTTGCGCGGGTTGCTGCGCTTCAAGTGCATTATATTTTTGCGTAACACTTCGCATTTTATTTGCAGGTCCATACGAACTTAAAATCCAGAGAAGAAGACTTATTACCATAATAACTTTACCGGCCTGAAATACAAATACCTTTGCTTTTTCAACCATCGTGGATAAAACATTTTTCCACCTTGGCTCACGATAAATAGGAAGTTCCAAAATAAAAAAACTTCTTTCTTTACTTTTTATAAAAAATTTCATTACATAGGCCGAGAGCAATGCCATGATAGTTCCAATGAAATACATCAGCATCATTACAATTCCCTGCAAGCTTATAAATCCAAAAAATATTTTATTAGGAATTATTAATGCGATAAGTACTGTAAATACCGGCAGCCGTGCGCTGCAGCTCATCAACGGCGTGCACATGATGGTGAGCAATCTTTCTTTTTTATTTTCAATGTTTCTTGCGCTCATAATTGCAGGCACTGCGCACGCAAGCCCGCTGATCATGGGCATTACGCTTTTACCATTCAGTCCCGCTTTTCTCATAACCCTGTCCGTTAGAAAGCTGATGCGTGCCATGTAACCGGTATCTTCCAATAAAGTAATTAACCCAAACAAAATCATTATTTGCGGAACAAAAACTAAAATGCCGCTCAATCCTGCTAATATTCCGTTTACAATAAGATCGCTGAACCAACTGTGGGGTAAAACACCTGCGAGCCAGCTTCCAGCTTTTGCAAATGTCCATTCAATTCCATCCATTGGAAATTGCGCCAATAAAAAAATACATTGAAACAATAAAAAAAGAACGCCGAATAAAATAAGATAACCCCATGTTCGATGCAATAAAATATCATCGAGTTTTTGTGTAAATAAAGTTTTCTGCAATGGATCGGCTTCCACTACAGTTTGTTGCATAATATTTTTTATTTTACTATAACGTTGTAAAATTTCTTCCGCCTGTGTTTTTGAAGGGTTAAAATTTGTTGACCTTTCAATATTTTCAATTGCTTCCTGCACCGGCTCATCCAGTAAAAAATTTTCATGATTAATTAAATAATGTATCGCACGATAATTGCTTATTCCAGGAAATAATTTAAGAACTTTTTCAATTGCATCTGGAGCAAGTGCTTTTGTTTTTATAAAATCGCGCTCGGGCGTTTTAGCAATATTTTCAACGGTTTTTTCAATCGCTTTTTTTAATTGGGTAATCCCTTTATTTTTTCTGGGATTAACAGGTACTACCAACACGCCCAATTCTCTTTCAAGCCCTGCAATATCTATTTGAATATTATTTTTTTTGGCAATATCCATCATGGTAAGGGCCACTACCACCGGCCTTTTCAGGTCAATGATCTGCGAGCAAAAAAGAAGATTCCGTTTCAGGTTGGAAGCATCGGCAATTAAAACAATTATATCCGCTTTTATATCTTTATCTTCATCAAGCAACACTTTGTACGAAACCCATTCGTCATTTCTTTTTGGATAAAGACTGTATGTGCCGGGCAGGTCAATAATTTTAGCAACAATTTTTTCAGAAATTTTACTGATACCTGTTTTTTTATCAACAGTAACGCCGGGAAAATTTCCCACTTTTTGATTTAATCCGGTAAGTGAATTAAACAAAGAGCTTTTACCACTGTTTGGGTTTCCGACTAATGCAATATGTAACTGATCGCTCAAAAAAAAATTTATAATCTGTAAATTTAAGATGGAACTTAAAACACTTTGTTACGAATTAAGAAAAGAGATATAAGATTTAATTTTTTTATCATTTATTTCACTGGCTTATTCATGTTATTTTTGTTGCAGAAAATTTATCATCTGATGAAAAACGTCTTACTTTTTTTATTGCTTTTTTCGCAAACTGTATCGGCACAGAGATTAAAGAAACAAGATAAAGCCATTATCGCCGATCTTCATAATGAAATTGATTATCTCGCCAGCGATAAGCTGGAAGGCAGGCGTACCGGCACTCCTGGCGAAAAGCTGGCTTATGAATATTTATCCAATGAATTTAAAAATATCGGATTAATACCAAAAGGCGATAACAATTCTTTTATACAAACTTTTGAAATAAATGAAGGAAAACAAATTCTTCCTGCCACGCATCTGCTTATTAATGATGACAGCCTTGCAATTGAAAAAGATTTTTTCCCGTTTATTTTTAGCGCAGAAGGATCTGTAAAAGCGTATGCATCTCCGGCGCTGCAGGAAAAAGGAATGCCGTGGTTTTGGGATATAAAAGATATTTTGGAAAAAAATAAAACCAATCCGCATTTCGATGTGGAAGCTGCTATAAAAAATAAAGTTTCGGATTTTGCTGCAAAAGGTGCTTCCGCACTTTTTGTTTACAACACCAGTGCTGCTGAGGATGGAATTGCATTTGATGGAAAAGAAAAAGCTGATAAAGAAAAAATTCCTGTCATATACATTACAAAGGATGCAGCAAAAAAATATTTAAGTGATAATTCATCAAGTTTTGAAATAAATCTTAAAGTTGCCATCGGGGATAAAAAAAGAGAAGGACACAATGTGATTGGTTATATTAATAACGGTAACGCATACACGATAATTATCGGCGCTCATTACGATCATTTAGGATATGGCGAAGATCATAATTCTTTATGGACAGGCCCTCCCCAAATTCATAACGGTGCCGATGATAATGCCAGCGGAACCGCCGCCGTTATTGAACTTGCACGAATGTTGAAAAATAGTAAATTTAAAAACAATAATTATCTTTTCATTTGTTTTTCGGGCGAAGAATTAGGTTTGTTTGGTTCAAAATATTTTACTGAACATCCAACTGTTGATATTAATTCCATCAATTATATGATCAATAGTGATATGATTGGAAGATTGAATGACAGCACGCATACGATAACCATCGGTGGATATGGTACTTCGCCTATATGGGGAAAAATTTTAGATGAAAAAACAAAAGCATTCAATGTAAAATTCGATTCGAGCGGCATCGGGCCAAGCGATCACACTTCTTTTTATTTAAAAAATATTCCTGTTTTATTTTTCTTTACCGGCCCACATAAAGATTATCATAAGCCCACTGATGATGCAGATAAAATAAATTTTATTGGCGAGTTGGATGTGATTAAATATATCTACAATGTAATTGATGAAACCAATAAATTGGGCAAACTTTCATTTTTAAAAACCCGTGAGCCGAAGATGGAAGGCAAGCGGTTTACCGTTACACTGGGCATTATGCCCGATTATACTTTTAGCGGTAAAGGCGTTCGTGCCGATGGAATCATTGATGGAAAAGCGGCGCAAAAAGCCGGAATGCAGCCGGGCGATGTGATTACAAAACTTGGCGATAATTCTGTTTCTGATTTAAATTCTTATATGAATGCATTGAGTAAATATAAAAAAGGAGATGCTGCAACGGTTACGGTTGTACGAAAAAATAATGAAATAGTTTTTCATATTATTTTTTAAACTCAGCAATGTTTCAATAATGAAACTTAAGATAGACAATGATGTAATGATTGAAGAATTTTTCTCAGATACGCGTCTGCTGGGCATTGTAGCCCCTATTGAACAATATCGTTTTTGCTGGCATTTGAATCAGTTGCTCAATTTTAATTTCAGAATAAATAATAATTTAGAAATACAATTAAATAAAAAAGCGCGAAAATATTTTTATTCTATTTATGAATATGGTGAACAATCGGGCACTATAAAACATTATATTTATAACAATGAAGACGACGGCGAATATTTGTTGCCTGAGCTGAAGCATCTTGATTTTTTATGGCTGATGAAATACGATATTATGGAAGACGATGAAGTGCGGATGCTGATGAATTCTATAAAAACGATATCTGCAGTGCAATTGATAACCGAGCTTACCAATGAAAAAATAAAAAATAAGCAACACCTCATTTTTTAAAATAAAAAAATATTTTATGTGGCAGAAAAAAAATAATACGCTTTATAAAAAATTTGAGTTTAAAAATTTTTCAGAAGCATTTGCCTTTATGACAAGAGTGGCGCTCGCTGCAGAAAAAATGGATCATCATCCTAAATGGACCAATGAATACAACAAATTAGAAATTTGGTTATCTACTCACGATGCAGGAGATGTAGTAACTGAAAAAGATGAAAAGCTTTCAAAAATAATTGATAAGTTATAAGTTTGGTTACTTAATTTATCATATTATTAAACTGTTTTCCGAGTATGGGTTATGTTGTGGCTTATAATAGGCTTATTCCAAAAATAAAATCATTATTGATTAACTTGTGCCACATTTCAAAATATATATTTTCCTGATGAATAAATTTTTTCTTACCACTTTCCTTTTCATTTTATTTTACTCCAACACATTTTCACAAGTTCAAAAAAATCCCTTAGCCCAACATTGGGCGGATAGTGTTTTTAATACTTTAAACAACGATCAAAGAATTGCGCAATTAATGATTTTACGCGAAAGCAGTTACAACTCAAACGGGCCGGTGTATTACGATTCACTCATTGCTGATGCGATTAGGAAATATAATATCGGCGGCATTTGCTTATTTCAGGGCGGCCCGGCAACACAAGCCAATTTTATTAATTATTTTCAAAGCATTGCAAAAACACCCTTGATGATTTGCATTGATGCAGAGTGGGGATTGGGAATGCGCATGGATAGTGTGATTCCGCTCCCACACCAGATGATGCTCGGCGCTGTAAATGATACATCCATTGTTTCTGCGTATGGAAAACTCGTAGGCAGGCAATGCTCACGGGAGGGCATACACGTAAATTTTGCGCCCGTAGTTGATATTAATAATAATCCGGATAATCCTGTAATTAATGATCGTTCTTTTGGACAAAATAAATATAAAGTAGCAAAGTATGGTGTTGCTTATATGAAAGCGATGCAAAGCGAAGGCGTACTGGCATGTGCCAAACATTTTCCCGGCCACGGCGATGTTTCAGTTGATTCACATCTTGATTTGCCGGTGATAAATAAAAGCATGAAACAATTGGATTCACTGGAATTATATCCATTTAAACAAATGTTTAAATCAGGAGTGGGAAGCGTTATGATTGCACATTTATATATTCCTGCTATTGATACCACTGCAAATACTGCAACGTCTTTATCAAAAAAAAATGTAACCGGTTTGCTTCGCAACAAACTTCATTACAACGGATTAACTTTTACTGATGCATTGGGAATGAAAGGCGTTGCAAAATATTTTCCCAACGGCCAGATTGCAGCACAGTCGCTGATTGCAGGCAATGACATGCTTTGCCTGCCTGAAGATATTCCCACTTGTATTGCAAAAATTAAAGAAGCGATTGACAGTAATAAATTAAGCTGGAATGATATTTATGCAAAATGTAAAAAAGTTTTAGAATATAAATATTTGTATGGAATGGCATTTCCCGAAGCTGTACATACTTTCAATCTTACAAACGATTTAAATGCAGGTGTAAATGATATAAAAAAATTAGTTGCTGAAAATGCAATTACTGTTTTAAGTAAAAAAGATAAACAGTTTTTTCCATTAGATGTTTTTAATACTAAAAGAGATATTGCTTATATAGGAATTGGTATTGACAGTGCAAACACATTTGCCCAAAGAATAATACATGATTGCAATGCTGATGCTTTTTATTTTAATTATAAAGAAGATGCACGAAGAATTCCTTCAACAGTTGAATTATTAAAAACACGCTACAAATCAGTGGTGATAGGAGTTCATAATTATAAACGTTATCCTTCTAATAATTTTGGAATTAGCGAATACGCGTTAACGTTAGTAAATCAAATTCTACAAAACAATAACACAATTATTTTTGATTTTGGAAATCCTTATGCAATAAAAAATTTCTGCAATGCGGATAACTTGATTGCATGTTATGAAGATGATTCCATTACACAGAATGCTGCGGCCGATTTACTTGAAGGAAGAATTATTGCAAAAGGAACTTTGCCTGTAACAGTTTGTGATAAATATAAATTTGGAAGCGGCATTATTGCTTCTGAAAATAAATTAATGCCAACAGCCAATCCTGATGAAGTAGGCATGGATGCTGCAAAACTTTTAGCAATAGATTCAATTGCAAATTTAGGAATCACAGGTGGCGCTTATCCCGGCTGTGTAGTGCTTGCTGCAAGGCATGGGAAAATATTTTATGAAAAAGCATTCGGCACATATAATTATGATACGCCGCAGCCTGTAAGCCTCAGCAGCATTTATGATATGGCATCGGTTACAAAAATTTGCGCAACCACATTAGGCGTAATGAAATTGTATGATGAAGGAAAAATAAAATTGGATAAAACATTGGGTGATTATTTGCCATGGGTAAGAAAAAGCGATAAGAAAAATCTGAATATAAAAAAGATATTGCTGCACCAGGCAGGGCTTGTAGCAGATGTTGTTTTCTATTTGAAAACTATTGATCCGCTTACCAAACAACCTTTGCCACAATATTTTCAACCGGATTCATCAGCTAAATTCAGTGTAAGGGTTGCACAGAATTTGTATCTGCGAACAGATTATGCGGACTCAATGAATCAAAGTATTCTTGACAGTAAATTGCTTCCAACCGATAAATATGTTTATAGTGACAATGATTTCATTTTGATGGCAGATGTTGTAAAAGCTATTTCAGGATTGAGGATTGATAAATATGTTGATAAATATTTTTACAAACCAATGGGACTTCATTCCATAGGTTTTAATCCAAGAAACAGGTTTGATACAAATTTGGTTGCTCCCACAGAACTGGACAATTATTTCCGTTATCAACATTTGCATGCAGATGTTCATGATGAAGGAAGCGCCATGTTTGGCGGCGATGCCGGACATGCAGGCTTATTTAGCAATGTAGAAAATATTGCAGCTATTTTACAAATGTTTTTAAATGGCGGATCGTTTCATGGCAAACAATATATTAAGCCATCAACATTAAATTTGTTTACAGCATATAATAGCAGTATCAGCCGGCGCGGTATTGCATTTGATAAACCTGATAAAGATAATTACACTACAACTGAAGCACATCCCTATCCGTCAAGATTCGCTTCGCCACTCACTTTCGGGCATACAGGATATACAGGAACCTGTATTTGG
Organism: Chitinophagaceae bacterium; assembly: GCA_025933775.1. Taxonomy (GTDB): domain Bacteria; phylum Bacteroidota; class Bacteroidia; order Chitinophagales; family Chitinophagaceae; genus Ginsengibacter. The sequence goes on along the minus strand of JAICZH010000013.1, from coordinate 26,771 downwards.
GTTGATCCAAAATATGATTTAGTGTATGTATTTTTAAGCAATCGGGTAAACCCAGTAAGAAGTCAGGGTTTGTACAAATACAATATAAGAGGAGCGATTGAAGATGTGCTTTACAAAGCAATGGTTCCTGAAATTCCGGAAGTGAAGAAAAGAGAAAAATTGGAAAAGAAAAAGTGATTTATTTATTTCCTGCTTCCACTTTATTTTGTGCATTAAAATAATTATTAATGATTTCAGCTTTGGAATTGCCGATAGTTTCTGCGAGGTGTTCAAAAGAAAGTTCTTTTATTTTTTTTACTGATTTAAATTTTTTTAAAAGAATATCAGCAGTATTTTTTCCAATTCCTTTTATCATTTCAAGTTCATTTACAAATGTGCCGCGGCTGCGTTGATTGCGATGAAAATTAATTCCGAAACGATGCACTTCATCTCTAATTCTTCTTATAAGTTTTAAACTTTCACTATCCCACGGAAGTTTTATTGATTGCTGATCGCCGGGAAAAAAAATTTCTTCTTCATTTTTTGCAAGTCCGATCACCGTTGTTTTTCCTGATAAATTCATTTCATGCAATCCTTCTACAGCCGCATTCAGCTGGCCTTTGCCACCATCAATAATAATGAGTTGCGGAAACGGAAGATTTTCTTTTTCCAATCTTTTATAACGCCGGGTTACAATTTCTTTCATGCTTGCAAAATCATTGATACCGCTTACCGTTTTAATATTAAATTTTCTATACTGATTTTTATCAGGCAAGCCGTTGGCAAAATAAACCATGGCAGCAACCGGATAGCTTCCCTGGAAATTAGAATTATCAAAACATTCAATATGCACGGGTGTTTCAGGCAAATGCAAATCTTGTTGCAGTTGTAATAAAACGTTATTTCTTTCTGCCTTGGTTTTTCCTTCAAGCCGCAACATTTTTTTTTGTTTCAATTCTTCAATAAAATAGTTTACATTTTTTTCAGAAAGCTCTAATAATTTTTTTTTATCGCCGGCCTTTGGAACCGTTATCAATACGCCTTCTTCTGGATATTCTATTGCAAATGGAATGATCAATTCTTTTGCTTCGCTGTTAAAAGTATTGCGCAATTGGCCGATGGCAAAGGTTAAAACTTCCTGTTCATTTTCTTCAAGCCGTTGTTCCAGCGTAATTGTTTTTGTAAGCACAATAGTTCCTTCATTTACCATTAAATAATTTACATAAGCAATATCGCCATCTTTTAAAATAGAAAAAACATCTACATTGCCTACGTGCTCATTTACTACTTTTGATGTCGCTTTATAATTTTGAAGATGTTCAATTTTTTTTCTTATTAATTCTGCTTTCTCAAATTTCATCTCTTCTGCACATTGTTCCATTTCATTTTTAAATTGATGAATAACGGGAGTAAGGTTTCCTTTCATAAGATTTTTAAGGCGGCTCAATCCTTCAGCATAATCTTCGGCAGACTGAAGGCCTTCACACGGGCCTTTGCAATTTCCCAAATGATATTCAAGGCACACTTTAAATTTATGTTTTCGTATATTCGTCTCCGTTAGATTGAGCTTGCACGTACGCAATTGTATATTTTGTTTTATAAAAATCAATAGCTCTCTCACTTTTCCTACCGAAGTAAAAGGCCCCAGATATTGCGAACCATCTTCAATTCTTGATCGCGTTAAAAAAACTCTGGGAAAAGGTTCATTTTTAATTACGATATACGGAAATGATTTATCATCTTTAAGATTGATATTAAACCGTGGTTGAAATTGTTTAATTAAAGAATTTTCGAGCAGGAAAGCGTCCTGTTCATTATCAACAATGGTAAATTCTATCCGCGCAATTCTTTGTACGAGTTCATAAGTTTTATAGCCGGTAAATGTTTTGGTAAAATAAGAGCTTACTCTTTTGCGAATGCTTTTTGCTTTTCCTACATAAATCAATTCTTTTTTATTATCATAATATTTATAAATACCCGGCTGGGTGGGCAATGTTTTTATTATATCTTGAAACTCGTCTGCTGTCATTTTTATAATTCGTTTTCATGTTGAAATTTTATTCATCAAAATTCCACTTCATAATTTCTTCCGTTACATCGGGAGCGGTTTTTGGCTGTTGAATTATAGTTCTTATACTGCACTGTTCATTTACTTTCCAGGTTAATTGAGTAGTAATCGTTGCATCGTTTTTAGTTTCTTCTTTTACCAAATAAATTTGTTGCACGGTATTTTTTTGGGGGTCAATATAAATATCCCAATGATTCAATTTAACTGAATCGGGTAATGATATTTTAGGATCGTAAGTAAGCGTAATTGCATTGATCGTTTGATCCATGAAAGATTTTTCTTCAAAAAATTTTTGCATGGAAACCGAATCAATTACCGGCTGAAGAAATGGAGCAGCAAATAACCGAATATCTTTTCTTTTCATCCAAATTGAATCTTTTTTATTATCCTTAATAATAATTTTTAAAGGAGTTACAGGCATACTGTCAATTTCGGTGAGCTGGCCTAAAATAAATTCTGTTACCGGAAAAAAAGTTTGTACCTCTTGCGAATCTGTAACCGGCGTTATTTGTTCATTATTTTTTTTGGAATGACATGCACATAAAAAAAATACCAAGAGCGTAAAAAATAACTGAATTAATTTTTGCATTTGTAAAATTACAAATAAAAAAAAGTTGCAACATACTGCTGTGGCAACAATATAAACTTCTAAAAAAAACTTATTTTTTTATTGGTGAAATACCGATTTTAATTCCATAATCAATCAAATGCTCCTGAATGGTATAATCTGTTTTATACGTAGAAAGCCACTGGTAGCGGGCGTTTGGGCCTATTTGCCATTTAAACTTAGCTGAAACAAATGAAACAAATAATCCAAAGTTGCTGTTCATATTTATTTTTCGAATTAAATCCGGATCGGTTACATAATTTTTTCCATCGGACGAAAGAAGATACGCCTCGCTTTTAATAACAACGGAAGGTTCAAAATCTGCGGCGGCATTTAATTTTATTTTATTATTTCCCCAAAATTCATATTGCAACCCTATGGGCAATGAAGCCTGCCAGTTGTAATTGCGAATAGATACGGGCGTTTGTCCGGTTCCGTCCCCATAATGTGTTATATAACTTTTTGAATATACATTACCGGTTGCCGGATCTTTCAAAAATAAATTTGCAAAGGTGGGATGTACTTCATTTGAAATAATATTATAGCCGGAGTATGTAAGGCCAAAGCCGGAAGTAAAAGATAATTTTTTACCCAGCAGATAGCTCATTTGAAGGCCGGTTCCAAATCCAAGTATTGCATTATGTAATACTTTATATTGTTTTTGATTGATGGTTACCGGCAAAGACATGTTACCCATAGCGGACAATGGTTCTATTGGCCTGCCTTTGAATGATACGGTATTAATTTGAGGTCTTATAAAATAAGTCCAGCTTATGTTATCATTTCTTTTTTTCTTATTTGCTGTAAGTTTTTTATTTACAGTATTGCTAAAATTTTGTGTTGTTTGCTTATTAATAATATTGCTATTGGAAGGTTTTGTGTATTTTAAATTATTGCTTGTAGCCGTAATTTTATTGTTCCATTTTAAATTGTAATCCGTATTTGTATAAATTTTTTCTTTTATAGTTTCTGGTGTTGAAGAATTATAATCTGGTTGAGTATTATCATTTATATTTTGCAAAGTTAAAGGCAGCTTTCCTTTTTCAGGCTGGATAAATGGAGGTTGAAAAGTTATATTTAAGTTTTGCTGCGGTAAAACATTTATGGATGTATGGTATGCCGGATTATAAATATTATTTGTTGTGGACTTAGATTTTAAATTTTCAGATGGTAATACGTTGGCTGTAATAGTTGACTTCGAAACCGTTTTTAATGTTGCGCTTTTTTGAATATTTTTTGAATCTTTCTGTAATTCAGTATTAGCAGAATTTTTTGAGGAAATTAATTTCTTATCCACCACATGAGAGCCGGTATGTGTATTGAGAAACCCGATAAATACAAGGGTACAAATCAATAAAAGAGAAATGGTAATGGAAGGCCATCTTCTTCCCGGATGCAGATCGTTATATATTCCATGCCATACTCTTTTTGATGGAATCATTTTAAATTCATCAGCATGTTCTTTCAGCGATTGCTCAAAATCATTTATAGAAAATCTACGTTCCATCGTTCACATAATTTCAGTTATTGGTAATAAGGGTTAGCATTAAATTTCATTTCATATATGTAGCATTACAAGTTTACTGAAACCATTCTGACCCTTTCTCTCGGTTGCTGAATAATTTTTTTCTTCAACAGCACTTCTTCAAGCATGGCCCGTGCCCTGGTATATTGCGAACGGCTGGTACTTTCTTCAATTTCGAGTATTGCTGCAATTTCTTTATGCGTATATCCTTCAATTGCATATAAATTCAAAACCGTTTTATATCCTACCGGCAACAATCTTATACATTCCACCACCTGTTTGGCCTGTAATATCGAATGAATATTATTTTCATTCAGATAAAAATTGTTTGCATGAAAAAGATCTACACTATCCGTAAATTTTTTATTTTTCTTCAATATATTTATGCAAGTATGCACAATTATTTTTCTTATCCATCCTTCCAATGCGCCCTGGTTTCTGAACTGGCGAATTTGGGAAAACACTTTTATAAAACCCTCCTGCAGCATATCTTCTGCGTCTTCTTTATTATGCGCAAACCGGTAACACACTCCCATCATTCGCGGGCTAAAACGATTGTACAACGCTTCCTGCGCGGTAGCTATGTTATCAAGACAACCTTGAAGCATTAGCTCCTCTGTCATAGTTTTTGAATGGTTTAACCCTACTAAGGTAGGACAAAAAGTATGTATAAATGCTGCTTTGCAAATAAAAATTATTTGATAATTTTTTACCGGGGTTGTATCTGTTGCGGGTTGATCAGGCTATCGGCAGGATAATTTTGCTCCATTTCTTTTCTGGAATCTGTTGTCCAATTTTCAATAGCCAGCTTTTGGGCATCATTTAAAACTGCATCACGATGAATTATTGTGTAAGAAGTTAATGGCATATCTCCGCTTTTCACTTCCTTATTTATTTTATCAAATAATTTATATTGTTTATTGATTGGATACAAAGTAAAAGTTGAAAAGTTCAAATGCCTTTTTCCCTGCCGGACATGGCCATCGAGAAACCAGGCGGCGGGCTGTATTTGCCAATACCACGGGTATCTTGTATTATTGGTATGACAATCGTTGCAGGCAACTTTTAAAATATTTTGCACACTATCAGGAATGGAATATTTTGTTGCAATTGCATTTTCTTCATTGCCTGAAGAAATATTTTTTGCAGGGCGTATAAACTGAATTATAATTAATACAATTAAAAGTATTATTAGAATCATCCTGATTATTTTTCTCATATTTTTTACTCTTAATGATCAATTAAAATATTGCCGGTCATTTTTTCAGGAACAGGAAGATTCATCATCGTAAGAATGGTAGGCGCTAAATCGGCAAGTTTTCCGGGCTTAATATTTCCTTTCCAGTTTTTATCAATAATAAAAAACGGGACAAGATTTAAAGTATGCGCTGTGTTGGGCGTTCCATCTTCATTGATCATATAATCAGCATTGCCATGATCGGCCGTGAGAAAAATCGTGTATCCGTTTTCAAGCCCGGCAGTTACAATTTCTTCCACGCATTTATCAACCGTTTCCACTGCTTTAATAACGGCATTCCAATCTCCTGTATGCCCCACCATATCTGCATTTGCATAATTAAGACAAATAAAATCTGCAGTTTTATTTTTTATTTCCGGCAACAAAGCATTGGTTACTTCATAAGCGCTCATTTCAGGTTTTAAATCATAAGTAGCCACTTTAGGTGATGGGATCATTATTCTTTTTTCTCCTTCAAATGGAAGCTCGCGGCCACCGCTAAAGAAAAAAGTTACGTGCGGATATTTTTCTGTTTCAGCAATTCGTATTTGTTTTTTATTTTCATTAGCTAAAATTTCTCCAAGTGTATTTGATAAATCATCTTTTTCAAAAATTACATGAATATTTTTATACACATGATTATATAAAGTCATTGTGGTATAATTCAATTGCAATGGTTGCATATTAAATTCCGTAAAAGCAGTCTGCGTAAGCGCTTCAGTAATTTCCCTGCAACGGTCTGTACGAAAATTAAAACAAATAACTGCATCTCCATTTTTAATGGAAGAACCGGGAGTTGCTTCATTAATTATCGGTAATAAAAATTCATCCGTAATATCTTTTTCATAAGATGCTTCCACTGCTGCAAAAATATCGTTGGTTATTTGTCCTTTGCGATGCACCAATGCGTCATAAGCTATTTTTACTCTTTCCCATCTTTTATCGCGATCCATTGCATAATATCTTCCGGTGATGGTAGCAATTTTTCCCGTTGTTTTATCCAAATGCTCTTTTAATTCTTTTAAAAAAAATAGTCCGCTTTTTGGATCGGTATCGCGCCCATCAGTAAATGCATGAACATACACATTTTCAACATTTTTTTCTTTGCATAAAGATGTGATAGCTTTTAAATGATTGATGTGAGAGTGAACGCCGCCATTGCTTACCAGGCCAAGCAAATGCAAAGGTTTATTATTATCTTTTGCATATTGAAGGCTATTGAGTAAAACTTTATTTTTTTGAAACTCGCCCGTTTTTATCGCAACATTTATTCTTTGCAATTCCTGGTACACAATGCGGCCTGCGCCAAGATTTAAATGTCCTACTTCGCTGTTGCCCATTTGTCCATCGGGCAAGCCCACCGCTTCACCGCATGTAGTCAAAGTTGTATTTGGATATTTTTTATACAAAGAGCTTACAAATGGGGTATTCGCATTTTGTATGGCATCGCTTTGTTTTTTTTTACCCAAGCCCCAGCCATCCATGATTATGAGTATCACTTTTTTTGAATCCATTTGCCAAAGCTAATTATTCAATTTTTAACAAAGCTGAAATTGTTTAAATTTATAAGGCAAAATGTTACATTTTACATTTTTAAAAATACTATTATTGTATGCTGGCATGTTTTTAGCAAAATAGATAAGTAAGCGTTTTTATTATGAAAAAAATTTTATTTTTTTTAAGCCTGTTAGCTATTCTCAGTTCGTTTATTTCGTTTGATGAAGTGGTAAGGGCTATTAAATCCGGAGACGCAGCAGGTGTTTCCGCATATTTTGATAATACAGTTGAAATTACATTGCCCGGCAAGAGCAACTCTTATAGTAAAAGCCAGGCGGCTCTGGTATTGCGCGATTTTTTTGCCAACAATACTGTTAAAGATTTTGAAATCCTTCACAAGAGCGATGATTCCGGCTCACAATATTGTATTGGCAATTTGAAAACCAGCAATGGAATTTTTCGCACTACAATATTTATAAAACAGAAAGGTGGTAAAGAGCTGCTGCAGGAACTTCGGTTTGAAAAGTAATTCTCTTCATAGGATTCATCTGTAATTTTTTTCGAAAAAAATAATGCTCAAAACATTCTTCAACTTGGGTTTTACTTTATAAAATATATTTTATCTTTCAACGTTCGATAAAGATGTTAATTGGATAACCACTGAGCCAAACTAAAAACATTTTATTGTACTGCTAATATGAATGAATCTTTTAGTAATTCCAAAACCATATTAAAATATAATCCCCAACTTGATGGGCTTCGGTTTTGTGCAGTTTTATTTGTTGCTTCTTATCATTGGATACCTGAAATTCAGGCTGTAAAAGAAAGTTTTTTCTTTGGCGGCTTTGTTAACTTTTTTTTTGTGCTGAGCAGTTATTTAATAACCCGGGTTTTATTTTCTGCAAAAGAAAAATGTATCAGAAATAATATTCCCAGGTATAAAGTGATCCCGGTTTTTCTTTTACGACGCACCATTCGCATATTTCCTGCCTATTATTTTTTTCTATTGATGGTATTATTTTTACCAACAATTGGGAGCGAAATAAGAAATAATTCCGCAACATACTTTACTTATCTTTCAAACTTTCAGGTCTTTCAAAGTCAAACGTGGCCGGGAGTTACCGCCCATTTCTGGACGCTTGCAGTAGAAGAACAGTTTTACCTGTTATGGCCATGGCTCATTGTTTTTATGCCAACGAAGCATCTCTTAAAAACATTTGTAAGTATTATTATTATCAGCACTATTTTAAAAGCCTTATGTTACCATCCGATTCAAGTAGTACCGCAGGATATCTTAACCCAATATTGCATGAGCGCTTTTGCGGTTGGGGGAGTTTTGGCTTATAAATATACTGCGGCATCCGATAAAGAAAAGAAACTGATAAATAAATGTTCGAGGATTATTATATATGCAGGAATGCCTTTTGGTATTCTCATTATTTTTTATAAGTCATACTATTTTTCATTTGTTTTTAACAGGCTATTATTTTCAGTCATTTCTATGAAAATTATAGAGGGCGCCGTTATTGGATATAAAAATTATTTGGGAAAATTTCTGGAAAATAAAATAGCGCTTTACCTCGGCAAAATTAGTTATGGAATTTATTTGTACCATTTATTAATTCCTGCCATTTTTTGGAAGTTATATGAAATTAGTTACGGTTATTCCAAAATACATTATCCCGTTTTCTTTGCACACTGTCAAAAAGAAATATCCGCTTTTGAACATATTTTAAGTTCAGATGTTGTTTGTTTCGTTATTTATGCTGCTCTCACTATTGCTATGGCTTCATTTTCCTGGAAGTTTATAGAAAAGCCGGCTGCCAAACTGAAACAATATATAGGCTTTGTTCCTTCAAAAGCAACTGCTAATTATGATACCGTTAGTGCTCTTACCGAAAGTTGAGTCTCCCGCATTGCAACTTATATTGGAAGTAATTAATTAAAATTTTTCTCTTACCTTTGCCGTCCTAAAAATAAAAGCCATGAATGCTATTGCATTTGTTCACGAGCAATTGACCCAAAAAAAAGAAATTCCCGATTTTAAACCGGGCGATAACATTACGGTAAATTATAAAATTCAGGAAGGAAATAAAGAACGCATACAAAGTTTTAAAGGCGATGTAATTAAGCGCCAGGGCGAAGGTGGCACCGCTACTTTCACCGTTCGTAAAATTAGTGATGGAATAGGAGTGGAACGTTTATTTCCTCTTTTTTCTCCCAATATTGACAGCATTAAATTGCATAAGGTAGGCAAAGTGCGCCGGTCCAAGCTGTATTATTTGCGCGAAAGAAGCGGTAAAAGCGCCCGCATTCAGGAAAAACGCATGAAATAATTTATAAAATAATTTTATTAAAAAGCCGGGCAATACTTGTTTCCCGGTTTTTTATTTTATATACTTGCATTTCCATTTTTAAACATTTTACCGGTATAAACTGTATTAATGACGTAACCTGTACCTAACTATTATTTACTTTAAAATGAAAAAAGTTTATATCGTTGCTGTTTTGCTGTCTCTGATGTTTGCATCCTGCGCACGAGGAATAACTCCTTATCAGGCAGCTAATGGCAAAGCCAAATGCGGCCGTTATTTAAAATAATTTGTCTTTAAATTGTGAAACAAATTTGGAATAACCTTTAGGTGTTCGCTTAATTATTATTAGTGTATCTTTGAACTTCTAATTATTCAACAATGACAGTTAATTTATTAAAACCCGTGTTGTTACTTTCAATGCCAGGTGGTAGTGAATGGATTTTAATTCTTCTGGTGGTTCTTTTATTTTTTGGCGGTAAAAAAATTCCTGACCTGATGAGAGGAATTGGAAAAGGTGTAAGAGAATTTAATGATGCCAAAGAACATGTAAAAAATGAAATTGACGCCGGAATGAGAGAAAAAGATAATCCGCCTCCACCGCCTCAAAGGCAGGATGCGCCACGGCAGGAAGTTGTACGAGAAAAAACTACCTGATAAAATATTTTACAAATTAATTTTACGGCTCAGGTGCGCCATCTTCATTGTGCACCTTAGCCGTTTTTTATAAATATAGTTTCTTGTTTTCATTTAATAATATAGCTCAATATCATCAGCAATTTTTTGATGGCACAACCACCTGCCTTGAAGCAACAAATTATTATCTTACAAAAATTGAGGAATGTAGAAAACTCAATGCATTTGTAGAAGTATATTTTTCAGAAAGTATTGAAAGAGCAAAATATCTTGATGAAAAAAGAAAAAATGGAATTGCAATTGGCAAATTACATGGCGTAGTGATAGCCATTAAAGATGTGATATGTTATAAAGATCATTCAATAACTGCTGCATCAGGGATCTTAAAAAATTTTGTTTCACTTTATAGCGCAACAGCAATTAAAAATTTATTGGAAGAAGACGCAATAATTATTGGTAATTGTAATTGCGATGAATTTGCAATGGGCAGCACCAATGAAAATTCAGTGTACGGAAGAGTATTAAATGCATTGGATGAAAATAAAGTTCCCGGGGGTTCTTCCGGCGGCTCAGCAGTGGCTGTGCAGGCTGGCCTTTGCATGGCAAGCCTGGGGAGCGATACAGGTGGTTCAGTAAGACAGCCTGCAGATTTTTGTGGCATCACAGGAATGAAACCATCGTACGGAACTGTTTCAAGAAATGGATTGATTGCCTATGCATCCTCGTTTGATCAGATAGGAATTTTTTCAAATAACATAAATGATACAGCAAAAATTTTTGAAGTAATAAGCGGCCCGGATATTCATGACAGCACAGTAAATCAGGAAAAACAAAAAACATTTTTTGTTTCTCATCCTGAAAAAATTAAATCCAAAAAATATAGAATTGCGTTATTAAAAAATGCTTTGGAGCATAAAAGTTTAGATAAAGAAATTAAAAAAGATATTTATGAATTAACTGATAAATTAAAAAATGACGGGCACGAAATAAAAGAAATAGATTTTAATTTGATTGATTTTATTGTTCCCGCTTATTATGTGCTTACCACCGCCGAAGCTTCGAGTAACCTTGCCCGTTATGATGGCGTACGTTATGGTTATCGTCATAAAAATACTGTTGATCATCTTACAGAATTTTATAAAAAAACACGCAGCGAAGGTTTAGGTAAAGAAGTAAAAAGAAGAATTATGCTGGGCACTTTTGTTTTGAGTGAAGGATATTATGATGCTTACTTTACAAAAGCACAGCAAATAAGAAGATTGCTTCTTGATCAAACAAAAAAAATATTCAGCAATGCAGATGCTTTATTGTTGCCCACTGTTCCATCAACCGCTTTTGAAGCAGGTATGATGCAACACGATCCGGTAGCAATGTACCTAGCCGATATTTATACTGTGTATGCAAATCTTACGGGCACTCCTGCGATTTCTTTGCCATTATTCAAACACAGTAACGGCATGCCTTTCGGCGTGCAGCTGATTACTAACAATTTCAATGAACTAACTTTGTTTGAGATTTCATATATGCTCATGAACGTTTACAAAACATATTAATTAATGAAAATTTTTTGTTCTATATCAATATTATTTATTTTTTTTCAAACTTTTTTTTTCAAATTTTCATTTGGTAATAAAATATTTTATATCCAAAATATTTCAGACACAATTATTCATGAAAACGCTGAAGATAGCGCCATTGATGCCGTAATAAAATCTCCAAAGCCACCTACAAAAGAAAAAGTAAAATTAGTAAACGAGGTTACTAAATATGGGTTTAAAGATTTGTTTAAAAATTATTCTTACAACCCAACGATACCATATTCGCTACAAGTAAATCCTCATGCAGAAACTTATATGCAGGATTATTTGAAAGCGAATGGAAAACATTTGTTGCAGATGAAGGCAACGTCATTACCTTATTTTAATTTAATTGATGGAATCCTTGTGCAGTACGGCTTGCCGAGAGAATTAAAATATCTTGCCGTTATTGAAAGCGATCTTAAATCTGATGCACTTTCCAATAAAGGCGCCCGTGGCCCGTGGCAATTTATGACTTACACTGCCAAAGATTATGGATTGCGCATAAATGAATCTGTTGATGACCGTACAGATTATTATAAAAGCACTAATGCTGCCGCAAAATATTTGCTGAGTCTTTATAAAAATTTTAATGACTGGCTTTTGGTAATCGCTGCATATGATGGCGGTCCGGGTGCTGTAAACACTGCTATACGAAAAAGCGGTAGCCGCGATTTTTGGAAGCTGCAATATTATTTACCTGAAGAATCGCGCAATCATGTAAAGAAGTTTATTGCTACGCATTATATAATGGAAACAGAACATCCTCAAGGATTTGATTATTCAACTTTAGCTGCAATTAATGGAAGCGCCAAACCTGATATTTCAGAAGCAGAGGTTTCCAACTCAGATACCATACCGGTTTCAGGAAGATATATTTCTACAATTATTGCAAAAAATATTAATATGGATGTTGCAGATTTTAATCGTTATAATCCCGGGTTTGATGACATGCTTGCATCCGGCGGCACGTATAAATTAAGATTGCCCAATGATAAGATGAATCTTTTTGTTGCCAATAAATATCCGATACTTAATGCATGTGTAAACAAATTATTGAATGAAACAAATTTTGATATAAGGACTAATAAACAGGATGAAATAAAAAAGAAAAAATAATTATTCGAGCGCTTGTTGCATTGCTGTAATTTTTAATAAACATTCTTCATACTCTTTTTTGGCATCACTTTTAAATGTAATGGCAGCGCCGGCTTGCAGTGATAAATAATCATTGGATTGATTGTACAGCAAACTTCTTATTACTACATTAAAATCAAAATCGCCATCAGGATTTATATATCCTACTGTTCCTGAAAACAAGCCCCGACGGGTTCTTTCATATTTTTCAATTAATTCCATTACTCTTTTTTTTGGAGCGCCCGTCATAGAGCCCATAGGAAATGTTGCTGAAAAAATATCAGCAATGGAAACATTTTTTTTAAGCGTTCCTGTAATTGTTGAGATCATTTGATGCACTTGAGGGAAAGAATAAATCTTTAAAAAATCTTTTACAAATACCGAACCTTCAATGCAAATTTTTGTAAGATCGTTTCGCACGAGATCAACAATCATAATATTTTCCGAGCGTTCTTTTTCGCTGTTGAATAATTTTTCTTTTTCTGTTTCATCTTTCTTTACATTACTAAAAATCCTTTTAGCCGTTCCTTTAATGGGTTGCGAAAAAATTGTATTACCTGTTTTTTTTAGAAACCGCTCAGGGCTTGCACATACAAGATATTTATTGTTATATTTATAAAAAGCAGAAAAAGGATTGGGTGAAATTTTATTTAATTTTTTATAAACATTCAACGGGTTAATCACCGCTTCATTTGCATAAAACTCCTGGCAAAAATTTATTTCATAACAATCGCCTCTTAATATATGTTGCTGTAATTTTTTTACCGTGTCAATATATTCTTCTTTTGTAAACCTGCTTTGCAAAACGGGAACAGTTTCTTTTTTTATTTTTGATATGGGCGAAGAAATAATTGCTTTATAAATTTCATCTGGATTTTTTTTGCATGCGCCTATCTGTAATTCATTTTTATTTAAAATAAAAACGATCTCAGGAACAAAAAGTAAATATTCCGGGAATTGAATTTTATCAGGATTTGCGGAATGAAGGTCTTCAATTTTATTTTTTACATCATAAGTCAAATGTGCGAAAATCCAGTCCTGCTGCACCTCTATAAACTTATCAATTTCTTTTAAACTGCTAGTAGGTTTTGAAAGTATTGATTGTATTACTCCCGCGCCGGCAATGCAATCGTATGATTTATCAAAATCATATTCATTATTATCTAAAAAACAAAAAATGCCAAACCTCTGTAAAAAGTTTAGCATTTGAAATTTAAAGGTTGAAAAATTTGTTATGGAATATGATGCAAATAGCCTTTTCAAAATGCTGGAGTATAATGAAATGATTTTAATTAAAAATCATCTTCATCATCGTCAAATTCGTTTCCTTCATTGAAAAGATCCATATCTTTGAAATCGTCTTCAAGATCGAAATCATCATCCGATTTTCCTTTTTTGCCGGAAACTTTTTTTGATTTTGATTTTGGAATATCAAACTCTTCAAAGTCGGGATCATAATTATCCTCGTCATCTACTTTTTCCCAATCATCTTCAATTTCTACATCATCATCATCATCATCTTGTTTGGTTTTCTTTTTTGATGCAGATTTAGATTTTGTTACAGGTACGTCATCATCATCATCAAGATCATCGTCATCATCAAACTCTTTATCACTTTTTTTTGATGAATCTTTGGAAGAATTTTTTGCAGGTTTTTTTTCAGGAGTTTTTTTGCCTTTATCAGATTTTTCTTTCATAATTTTCTTAAAGGTTAATTTAAAAAATTAATTATGTAAAATTTCAATTAGATTTTTAATTTGCCAAAAAATATTTCAATTTATTTTTGTTAAACAATCATAATGCCACAATGATTTGATTGCTGCCGGGGCCATTTGAAATAAATTTAACCGGAATGCCTAAAGTTGTATTAATATAATTGATGTATGTACTCATTTCTGCAGGCAAGTTATTAAATTTTTCTATTGAGGTGATGTCTGTCTTCCATCCTTTAAATTTTTTATAAACAGGTTCAATAGAATCTCTGTTCATTTGAAAAGGAACTTCGTGGGTTTCTTTACCGTTTATTTTATAACTTGTACATACTTCGAGCGTATTCATTGCATCGAGCACATCAGCTTTGGTCATTACCAGTTGCGTTACTCCATTTATCATGCATGCAAAATTTAATGCAACCAAATCAATCCATCCGCATCTTCGTGGTCTGCCTGTAGTGCTGCCATATTCATTTCCGTTTTTTCTTAACAGTTCCCCGTTTTCATCAATAAGCTCTGTAGGAAAAGGGCCGCTGCCTACTCTGGTGCAATAAGCTTTGGTAATGCCAAATACTTCTTTAATTTTTTGCGGAGCCACGCCGAGCCCGCTTCCTACGCCTGCCGAGATGGTGCTTGAAGATGTTACAAAAGGAAAAGTTCCGAAATCAACATCGAGCATGCTTCCCTGTGCACCTTCTGCAAGAATTTTTTTTCCTTTTTGAATTGTATCATTTACAAAATATTCTCCATTAACTATTTTCAGTTGTTTTAAAAAATCAATCGCTTCAAAAAATTCTTCTTCCCATTGTGAAATGTCTTCTGCAAAAGAAAAATTTTCTAAAAGCTTCTGATGTTTTAAGCGAAGCCTGATGTATTGCGTTACAAAACTTTTATCGTTAATATCTCCCACGCGTAATCCATTTCTTCCGGTTTTATCCATGTATGCAGGGCTAATGCCTTTCAGAGTTGAGCCGATTTTTTCATTTCCTTTTGCGAGCTCGCTGGCTTTATCGAGCGCCCGGTGCGATGGCAGTATTAAATGTGTGCGCTCGCTTATGTACAAATTTTTTTTGAAATTCACACCCATCGCTTCTACCGTTTCGCATTCTTTTTTCAGCGTTACAGGATCGAGCACTACACCATTGCCGATTAAATTAATTTTATTCTCATGAAAAATACCAGAAGGAATTTGATGCAGCACTATTTTTTTTTCGCCTACATATAAGGTGTGGCCTGCATTTGGGCCTCCCTGAAACCTTGCAATTACATCATAATTAGGAGCAAAATAATCTACAATTTTACCTTTCCCTTCGTCGCCCCATTGAAGGCCAAGAATTACATCTACCATTTAAAAATTATTTTTTAGCAAACGAATTATTTGCAATGAATCTGGATTTTGGTAAAAATAAATAAATGAAAATAAATGAAAATTATAATTTCTTCTTTGTTTAAAATTAGTGCAAAAGAAATTCAGGAAATGAAACTGCAAATTATAATTATAATAAATAAATAGAAAATTATTACGCCACTTTCAGCATACTTAGCTTGCTCACTTTAAATTTATGCTGGGCATAATCATTTGTAAGCGTAAAGGTTTTTACTTTTTGCGAAGGCAATTCATACATGGCATCAGTTAAAATACTTTCGCAAATGCTGCGCAGGCCGCGTGCGCCCAGCTTATATTCCATCGCTTTATCTACCATAAAATCATATACGTCATCTTCAATTACCAAATCAATTCCTTCCAACTCAAACAATTTTTTATATTGTTTGATTAAAGAATTTTTTGGTTCAGTTAAAATATTTCTTAGTGTAACTTTATCCAGCGGATTTAAAAAAGTAACCACCGGAAGCCTGCCGAGCAATTCAGGTATCAATCCAAAAGTTTTAAGGTCTTGCGCATTTACAAATTGCAATAAATTTTTTCGCTGAAAATCCTGCAAATCTTTATTTACATTAAATCCAATTGCATTGGTATTTATTCTTCTTCCAATGATCCTGTCCACTCCATCAAATGCACCGCCGCAAATAAAAAGGATATTGCTTGTGTTTAGCTTTATCAATTTTTGTTCGGGATGTTTACGGCCCCCTTGTGGCGGCACCAATACTTCTGTTCCTTCCAAAAGTTTTAAAAGACCTTGCTGAACGCCCTCTCCGCTTACATCGCGTGTGATGCTGGGGTTATCGCTCTTGCGTGCGATCTTATCTATTTCATCAATATATACAATGCCTTTTTGTGCAGCATTTACATCGAAATTGCACACCTGCAACAGCCGGCTTAAAATACTTTCTACATCTTCACCAACATATCCGGCTTCAGTAAAAACGGTGGCATCTACAATTGCAAAAGGAACATTTAAAACGCGTGCAATTGTTTTTGCCAACAAAGTTTTACCTGTTCCTGTTTCGCCCACCATAATGATGTTGCTTTTTTCAATTTCTACATCGTTATCTATTTTTTGGTTCAAACGTTTGTAATGATTGTACACTGCAACAGCAAGAATCTTTTTAGCATCATCCTGGCCTATTACATATTCATCTAAAAATTTTTTTAATTCTAAAGGTTTTTTTACAGTGAGCTTATATCCTGAAGATTGACTGTTTTTTTCGGGCATCGGAAAAATTTCCTGTGTAATTATTTCCTGTGCATGTTCTACACAATTTTCGCAGATGTGGCCTTCCTGGCCTGCAATAAGAATTTTTACTTCATCCCGGCTTCTGCCGCAAAAAGAACAATGAAGAATTTGTTGTTTGGCCATCTTGGGTTAATCGTTTGTAAGAATTTTAATTTAAGGATTTGTAAAAGATACGATTTTTAATAGTTGGTTACAAATATTTGTAAAACCGGTTTATTTAAATGACAATTAAATGCAAAAGAAAGTTGCATGGTTATTAATGCTAAAGTTTATTAATTATTGCATCAACTATACCATATTTTTTACTTTCGGTTGCATCCATCCAGTAATCACGGTCGAAATCTTCCAATACTTTATCGTAAGACTGGCCACAATTTTCAGCAAGAATTTTAGCGCCCAACTCTTTTGCTTTTAATATTTGCACGGCAATAATTTCAAGGTCGGCGCTGGTGCCCTGTCCGCCGCCACTTGGCTGGTGTATCATTACTTCGCCATGAGGAAAAATATAACGTTTGCCTTTTTCTCCGCCGCTCAATAACACACTCCCCATGCTGGCAGCCATTCCCATGCATACGGTGCTTACAGGCGATTTAATCATTTTCATTGTATCATAAATAACCATGCCGCTGGTAATCATGCCGCCGGGGCTATTAATATAAAAAGTTATTTCCTTTCCTGAATCCATTGCATCAAGATATAAAAGACGGTTGGTAATATCTCTTGCAGTTTTATCATCTACGGCGCCCCACAAAAAAATTTTTCTTTGTTCAATAAATTTTTTATCAAACATCATAGCGCCCATCATTTTCTCCATAGGATTTTCAGGCGTTGATTTTTCAGGTTCTTCTTCTTCGTCAAAACGAATTAAATTATTTTTATACAAATTCATTTGCTTGTGGGTTTTTGTTTGAATATTACTTTTTTGTTTTTTTTACATTGGTGATTAATACTTCATCAACAAGGCCATAATCTTTTGCTTCCGGTGCGGTCATCCAAAAATCACGATTACTATCTTTAGTAACTTTTTCAATCGTTTGCCCTGTATGATTACTCAATATTTCATATAATTCCTGTTTTACTTTTCTTACTTCGTTCACAGTTATTTCCACATCGGATGCCTGGCCTTGTGCGCCGCCGCTCGGTTGATGCATCATAATACGTGCATGTTTTAAAGCGCTTCTTTTTCCTGCTGCTCCTGCTGCCATTAATACGGCTGCCATACTTGCTGCCATTCCGGTACAAATGGTTGCAATATCAGGCGATACAAATTGCATAGTATCGTACAATCCAAGACCAGCGTACACTGCACCGCCCGGTGAATTAATATATAATTGAATGTCTCTTGTGCGGTCTGTACTTTCTAAAAATAATAATTGAGCTGTGATAATATTGGCCACTTCATCATTTACCGGATAGCCGAGAAAAATAATCCTGTCCATCATTAACCGGCTGTACACATCCATCACGGCAATATTCATGGGCCGCTCTTCAATAATATTAGGAGTAAGGTTGGTAATATTATAGCCTCCTGCGGAAACTAATGCATTAAATTTTTGGCTGTTCTTTTTTTGATAATCATTGAGCATATTACTGCTAATGCCTTTGTGCTTAATGGCAAATTTTTCAAATTCTTTTCCTGTATTCATAAATTAATTTTATAAGTAAATGCAATTTACGCTGTGAAGTTCCCAAATATTATGCTAACAAAAAAAAGAGACAATATGGCAAAAAGCTCCTAACCCTGAAGGGGGAAAATCAATCTTCCCTTTCCTTCCAAATTTCGTTACAAAAATCAAGCGGTAATATTTTAAAAATTTGAAAAGAATTCAAAATATGATAAGCTCAAAGTATGTCCCTTCTCTTTGGGAGAAGGGGTTGGGGGATGTGGCTTATTAATGATGATGGTGATGCTGCATTGTCAGTAATTCTTCCGGCGTGGATGGCTTTTCTTCTGGCGTAACTTGTGTTTCAAGAAATTTGAATAATTTATCTGCTAATATTTTTCGGTAGCTGCTATCAATTTGTTTTTCATCTTTCATCATTCTGTCCACATAACTATCGAGCCATTCATTATCCTGTCCCAAATTCATTTGAGCAAAATAATGTCCGATTTCTTCTTTCATGGAATTTCTTAACTCCTCATCCGAAACATCCAGATTATTATCGCGAATGATTTTATCGCTTATCAACGTCCATTTCAATTGATTTACGAATGAAGGATATTCTGCTTCCACTTCTTCGGGTGTTTTTTCTTTTTTACTATTAAAGGTCATCCATCTTTTTAAAAATTCATCAGGTAAATTAAGAGGCGTTTCCAATAAAATATGATATAACTGATCGTGCATCTGGCTTTTGCTTGCAGCATCCCATTGTTGTTGCAAATCCTTTTTTAACGCTTCGCGAAAAACATCTTCTGTGTTTATTTCTTTGCCCGGAAAAATTTGATCAAAAAATGTTTCATTCAATTCTTTTTTTTCGACCAACCCGATTTTAGTGATGGTCATTCTAAAATATTTTTCTTCGGAAGAATTATTTTTTTCCAATCCTAAATCAGACAAAATCCATTCTCTTTCTTTTTCACCAAAAACATTTTTCAATTGCAACACAACATGGTCATTTAATTTTTTGCCATAAAGTTGCGGGAGAAAATCTTCTGCAAAATACTTTACCAAAATAGAATTATCTTTTGAAACTGTTTCTGGCAAAGGATTTCCTTGTGCATCACTTTCCTGAAAAGTTACGTTCAGAACATTTTCAGGAACCGTTACGGTTTCAGCATCTTTCATTTCACCATACTTCACAACTAATTTTTCTATTTCTTCATCAACCATTTTTTCAGTTACCGTTACTTTGTAAAATACAGGCTTTGCTTTTGATAACACATCAATAGAAATTTCGGGCTTGAGGCCAATTTCAAATGGAAAATCATAATCTGCCGGATTGCTCATATCAATATTCCGCATATCGCTTTCCATTGGTAGAGGCTGCGCAAAAATTTCCGGTTTTTCTTTATTTAAATATTCCTGAATTTCTTTTTCAACTGCTTTGATTACCTCATCGTGAAAAATGGAAGCGCCATACATTTTTTTTATCATGCCCGCAGGAACCATTCCTTTTCTAAAACCCGGAATGTTTGCTTTTTTACTATAATCTTTTATTGCTTTTTCAAATGAAGGATAATAATCTTCCTTTGAAATTTTTATCGTGAGCTTATCGTGAAGGTTGCCGATATTTTCTTTTGTTACACTTGCCATTGAATTAAATTTTTATTAACCGTTACAAAACGATCTAATAATTTTTTTTAAAAAAATTATTTTGGAGAAGTGCGCATGGAGGGACTCGAACCCCCACACCTTGCGGCATCAGATCCTAAGTCTGACGTGTCTACCAATTTCACCACATGCGCTTTTGGGGCGGCAAAAGTAATTGATTTTTTATAAATTGAATAGAGCGGGCATTAAATAAAAAACAAATTATTTCAACTAAGTTTTGGACTATTATTTGCTAAATTATGCTGGCGCAAATGAAAAAATAATTATGCTTGCTAAAATCTTATTTATAAAATTTGGTAATTTCTCCAATATAAATAATTCGGTTTACAGAATTTTAAAAAAAAATTATCCGGAGTACCAGATAGAAACAATTGATGCCTGGGGAATTATAAAGTATAAAACGCCGTTTTATTATTTATTAATAAATTTTTTTTATTTCCTGAAAGAGTATGGATTTGATTTCATTTCAGCGCATAAAAAATGGAAAGAATGGAAGCAATGGTTTTTTGCAACTTCTTATATTTCCGATTTAATTACCAAAAAACTGAAAGAATTATGCAAGGGTAAAGATTATAAATTTACATTACAAACCCAGTCACTTTTTAATGGCAAACTTGAAAACATTCCCCACTTTATATATACTGACCATACCACCCGCACAAATATGCTATATCCGGATATTAATGCAAAGCAATATATGCGTTCAAAAAGGTTTATTAAAAAATGTGAAATAAGAGCTTATGAAGATGCTTCTACAATATTTGTTTTTGGAAGTTTAGTGGCTCATTCCCTTATCAGCCAATACAAAATTGCGAAAGAAAAAGTGTCAATTGTATATGCAGGAAGTAATGTTAATTATAAAATTCCGCTAAATTCTGAAAAATATTTTTTACAGAATATTTTATTTGTTGGCACCGAGTGGGAAAGAAAGGGTGGCCCGTTGCTTTTGGAAGTTTTTAAAAATGTATTGATCAAACATCCCAACGCATCATTGACAATAATTGGATGTAATCCTAAAAACATTACTTTACCTAATTGCAAAGTCTTGGGCAAAGTAGCGGTAGAGAAGATTTTCAAATATTACAACTTAGCAAGTATTTTTTGTTTACCAACTGTGAAGGAACCTTTCGGTATAGTATTCGTTGAAGCTATGAGTTTTCGATTACCAATTTTAGCAAATAATATTGGATGCATCCCGGATTTAGTAATAAATGATTATAACGGCTACTTAATAAATAATGATATAAAACAATATACGGAGGCCATTACTAATCTTTTAGATAATCCATTAAAGTGCCTAGAGATGGGTGAAAATGGTTACCAGTATTCACAATCAAAATTTACGTGGGAAATTGTGGGGGAATCAATAAAAAAAGGCATTGATAAATTCTTATAAAAATGCATTTTAGTTGAATAAAAAAATTTTATTATTCAATAATAAATGGAGACATCGGCAAAATAAAAATGCATAAAAAAACCATAACTCTTACTGAAATCATGGTTTTATAATTTTTTATAATTACATTTTTAAAACTTTACCACTGCCTATTACTTTACTATTTATTTTTTGTGCATCGCCTTTATAAAAAACATTTCCGCTTCCGCTGATTTTTGCATCAATACTATTTTGCGCATATACTTTTATATTACCGCTGCCACTTACTTTAGCATCCACATCATTACTTCTTAAATCACTGCAATCAATATTGCCACTACCACTTACATGCGCGGTGATCATATGAGTGGCATTGCCTTTCAGCGCTACGTTGCCACTGCCCGATACAGCAATATCAAGGTCTTTAAATGTATCAAAATTTAAATTGAGATTGCCGGAACCTGAAACAGATAAATCTGTTTTATCATTATTGGTAAATGAACCTTTTCCATTAATGTTTCCGCTACCGCTGAGTTGTAATGAATTTATTTTGGTCATAGAAACATACACCGTAATTTTTGATTTGGATTTCAGGTTTATATTTTTCTTTGGCTCAATTACCAGTTTTCCGTTTTCTACGTTCGTTTCAATGTAGGGAAGCAGGTTTTCATCGGCTTCCACTTCAATGCTGTTTTCATTTCCATAAGCAATTGCTACATTCATAGAACCACGCGAACTTAACGAAGTAAAATTGCTAACCTGACGGGTTTCTTTTTTTATCTGGCCATTGCCCGTTACCGTTTTCCAAACCTGGCCAAATGAATTGGCGCTGATAAAAGCAAATACTACAATTAATAATTTTTTCATGATAATATTTTTTTTGAAAAAGTAGATGTATTACGAACGAGGAAAAAGAAAAGTTACAGTGAAGGGAAAATTTTTAAATGAATTATTAGTAACAAATCATATGAACTTTCAATCATAGTATCCATGCGGAGAGTGAGGGATTCGAACCCTCGATACCCTTTCAGGTATACACACTTTCCAGGCGTGCTCCTTCAACCACTCGGACAACTCTCCATTTAATTTTTTAAAAGATTGCAAAATTACACTATCATTCCAACACTTTTTCCATTTGCATACTGCGGGAGCCTTTTATTAAAATTTGTGCATTATTAAAATTTTGTTCTTTCAACCAATCTCTTGCCTGTGTTGCATTTTCAAAATTGATACAATTATTTTTTACACCATTAAAATTTTTACCTACCAACACCACTGCTTTCCATTTATATTTTTCAATTAGCGCAATTAATGATGCATGTTCTTTTTCACTATCGGCGCCAAGTTCCATCATAGCTCCGAGAAGTAAAATTTTTTTATTTCCTTTCATACCTGCAAAATTTTCTATTGCTGCTTTCATGCTTCCGGGATTCGCATTATATGCATCGAGTATGATTGAATTGTTGTTTTGTTTAATTAATTGCGACCGGCTGTTTGCAGGTAAATAATTTTCTATTGCATTTTTAATTTTTGCATCATCAATATTAAAATGTCTTCCAATACAAACTGCTGCCAGCACATTGTGCAAGTTGTAAGCACCTACTAGATTTGTTTTAATATTTATTGAATTATAGCCATTAATTTTTACTTCAATAAACGGATCATTTTTATACACATTGCCGCTCACATTTTTGCCATTGATGCCATAATAAAATTTATGTACAATCCCATTGCTTACTTCTGTAACTGCTTTATCATCTACATTTACAAACGCAGCTCCGTTATGATTGCGCAGGTAATCAAAAAGCTCTCCTTTTCCTTTTTTTACATTTTCTACACTTCCAAATCCTTCCAGATGCGCTTTGCCAATATTAGTAATTAACCCATGAGTTGGCATAGCATATTTACAATAGCCTGCTATTTCATTTAAATGATTGGCGCCCATTTCTATTATAGCCATTTGCGCATCAGGTTTAATTTTTAATATAGTTAGCGGAATGCCAATGTGATTATTTAAGTTGCCTTGTGTAGTATATGTTTTAAATGAAGTGGAAAGCACTGCATGCAAAAGCTCTTTGGTAGTGGTTTTGCCATTGCTGCCTGTAATAGCTATAAAGGGAATGGGGTTCTTATTATTTATATTAAATTGTTGGCGATGAAATTTTGCAAGCTCTTGTAATGTTTCAAGCGAGTTACTTACTTGAATATAACGGTGATGGGTAAACGCAGTTTTCTCATCGGTAAATACATAAGCCGCTCCTTTTTCAATAGCTTGCTCCGCAAATAAATTTCCATTAAAATTAGGACCTTTTAAAGCAAAGAACAGATCATTTTTTTTTAGTTTCCTGGTATCTGTTTCCACAGAAGGATATTGCTGATATGTTTTATAAATTTCTTCAATTTGCATGTTGCAAATTTAAAGGGTAGTTTTATTGTTGCTGAAAATAAAAAACCTCTTATTTTTCAACAAGAGGTTTTTTATTTATAATTTTTTTTGTTTTAGAATGTTTTCTTTTTGTTTTGTTTGCGCTTTCCAAAAATGTTTCCTTCTTTAAATCCATTTCCCTCGGGGCTGCCTAACCGCGTCATGGCGCAACGGAAACCAACGGTGCTGCTGGCCTGGTCTTGTTCCATATAACGCCTTGCACCGGGAGATAACCAATAAGGCATATCATTCCAGCTGCCGCCTTTTATAACTCGTGATTTATCGCTTATTAAGGAAGTAATTCCATATCCATAAGTAACCTGAGAGATTGAGTCGCCATCTAAATAATTTATCACATCTCCTTTTTGGTAATTGCGGCGCAGTACCGCTTCACTATCCGGAACAACTACTTTTTTCAGGCGGCCTAATGTATCTCTTTCATAATCGCCTTGTGAATTTTTATAAAATTTTTCAAACTTATTACCGCGATAAGGATTTACATCATCTTCATCAAGTGGTGTTAACGGGCGATACACATCGGCTACCCATTCGCTTACATTGCCGCTCATATTATATAAGCCATATCCATTGGGATAAAATGATTTGATGGGGCCCGGTATAGCAGCACGGTCGTTCAAGCCACCGGCAACTCCCATTACATCACCATTACCTCTCTTGAAGTTGGCCAGAAACTCTCCCTGCCAGCTTCCGCGGCGATTATCGCGAAGCCCGTTTACGTTTTTACTCCATGAATATACTTGTTGGTTAGAAAGTACTTCCTCACCATGATTTTTTTCTTTGGTGCGTGGATGGGGATTTTCGGCAATAATGCCATAAGCGGCATATTCCCATTCTGCTTCTGTGGGTAAGCGATAAGCAGGTAATAACAAACCATCTTCAAACGTAATTACTTTTCTGGGCCTTCCGCTGATATCTTTAAGTCCGCCTTTTTTTGGAGCAGTTTTATTATTAATCATATCAGGATTCATCAGGTAAGTATCGGTGTTAAAGGTTTGTTCTCCTTCGCCGCCTTTCATTTCAGATAAGGGTTCTTTTTTATTTAAGTAACCTTTGTCAATTAATATTTTTTCATTCACACGATCGCTTCTCCAGATGCAAAAGTCATGTGCCTGTTCCCACGTTACTCCCACTACGGGATAATAATTGTAAGCCGGGTACCGGAAATAATATTCTACATAAGGTTCGTTATATGCCAGTTCGCTTCTCCAAACTAAAGTATCGGGAAGCGCCAGCCTCATTATAGCTGTATCATTATCAAATGTATTGGCGAGCCAGTAAAGATATTCGCGGTAGTGAACATTGGCTACTTCTGTTTCATCAATATAAAATGAATTAACACTTACCCTTCGTGGAACATTATTCCAATCGCCCATTACATCTTCTTCTTTGGCGCCCATCACAAATGTACCACCTTGAATGAAAACCAAGCCAGGCCCGGTTTTTTGTTCTTTAGCTTTCAGCACATGAAAGTTTCCATAATTTTTATCATCGTAATTCCAGCCGGTAACAGAAGACTTATCTTTCTTTTTATGACACGACATAAAAGCGAGTGAAGAAGCCAGCAAAATGAAGCATAAATTTCTGACAGAGATTGATTGTTGCATGTGCATTCGTTTAGAAGATTATTTAACGAAAGGTTTTCTTTAATATTGTATCAGGGTATCAATTTGTAAATGCGAATATAAATACTTTATCCGATTTTGACTGGAAGCATAAACTAAATAAAAAATTGCTTTACCAAAATTTTTAAAATCATTCACAATAAAGGATAGCGCCATCTTTCAATTGTATTACCCGTAATATTTTTTTTGTAGAAGTGTTAGATGCTTTTTATTAGTTTAATTATTGATGGCAAATGTAATTGAGCAATAAATGTACAACAAAATCCGTTCAGGTATCAATAAAAAATTTATAAATATTTTTTAAAATAAATTATGCCCTCTCCAAATCATTTTATATTTTAATTGTGTATTACAATAAAAAATTTATTTTTACAAAACCCAAAAGAAATTTCTATACAATTTAGTTCTACCTAACCAAGCAATTTTTACACATGAAACAAGCAACTTTGAAGTTAACGGCATTGGTGATGCTGGTTGGGAACTCATTTACGATTACAGCACAAAGCACAACAAATTCTATTAATGTAGTAACTACTGCAGTTCCTTTTTTAAGAATTTCACCCGATGCACGTTCCGGCGGAATGGGCGATGTAGGCGTAGCCACTATTCCCGACGTTAACTCTTGTTTTTGGAACCAGGCGAAATATCCATTTGCAGTTAGCAACGGCGCTATATCCGCAACCTATACTCCCTGGCTCAAAGGTTTAGGCCTTAATGATGTGTACCTGGCTTCACTTGCCGGATATTATCACCTCGATGAATTGCAATCTGTCTCTGCATCTTTACGATATTTTAGTTTGGGTAATATTATGTTTACAGATTACAATGGCAACATTACAGGAAATTTTAGACCCAGAGAATTTAGCTTTGATGCAGGTTATTCAAGAAAGCTTTCAGATAATCTTGGAATAGGCCTTGCACTAAGATATATAAATTCCAATCTTGCCGGAGGCGGTATTTCAAACAATGGTACTGTTTACAAAACAGGCAATGCAATAGCAGGCGATATTTCATTATTTCATGATGGCACTGTAAATAGCAAAGATGGTTCTGGCCTTAACTGGGGAATAGCGCTTTCCAATCTTGGTTCCAAAATTTCTTATACCAACGATGCATCCGAAAAAGATTTTATT
>JAICZH010000031.1 GCA_025933775.1 Chitinophagaceae bacterium | reverse complement strand
TTTAAAAAAACAGTTTTATCTTCTCCATCCACCGTGCGTGTAAGAATTTTATCGAGTGTGCCATTGTTATTAAAATCGTTGATCCATAATTTTACCGGATCATTCAGATCAGGCCGCAGATAAAAATTTTCGCCAATATTTCCTAGCACAATATCCTGCCTCCCATCTCCATCAAAATCGCCAACAGCAATTGACTGCCACAAACCATACAGGCTATCAAGATTAGTTTTTATTTCAGTGAAATGATCGCCATTGTAAGAAAAAATTCTTGGGCTCATCCATTCTCCTGCAATTATTAATTCTTTCTTTTTATCTCCAACAACATCGGCCCACGCTGCGCTTGTTACCATTCCTATTGAAGCAATATCAGGATTTTTTGTTTTGGCAATATCAGTAAAATGTCCTTTGCCATCATTTATAAAAAGATAGCTCGATGGATTGATTCCATAATTTTGAGGCACACTTCTTCCACCCACAAATAAATCAATATTTCCATCGCCATTAAAATCATAAGGTATGGCAACAGAAATGTTAGATGTATTATTTGGAAATGCAGCAGGATCTAAAGTAAAGTTTCCTTTGCCATCATTTTTATAAAGACGCAATTGCATTTGCTTACTTACAGGCGGAAAATTATTGCCACCGGGACAAATCAATAAATCTAAATCGCCATCATTATCACAATCAAAAAATAAAACGCCTACGTCTTCAAAGTCTGCATAATCTTCAAATATTTTTTCAGGTTTTTTTACAAAATTTCCCGAGCTTGTTTGAATATACAATTGACCCGCCTGTCCTGCTGCGCCACCAATATAAATATCATCAAGCCCATCGCCGTTTACATCCCCAACAGCGGCTCGCGGCCCTTCTCTTGAAAGTATCTCGGGCAAATTCCGTTCGTAATAAAAATCATTATAATCATTCTCATTATGTTTATCAAAAACATTTTTTACAGAAGAAAGTAATGGCGGTGGCAATGCGTGGGCAATTGTATCTGACGATAATTTTTTTTGATTTGTTTCATTAATTACAAGAACCGTATCTATCGGAACATTTATATAACGTGAGTAAGACCTGTCGGGCCAGCTTATAAACATTGAATCTATTTTAGTGATAGTTCCTAATCCAAAAATTTGTTTATAATCCACCGACGATTGAAAACCTCTTGAAGGAACCACTTCCCTGCTTAATATTTGATTGCCTACATATAATTTTATTTTACTTCCGATGGCAAAAGTATTTTTGTCTTTGCCTTTTAAAAAAATTCCTAAAAAATTATTTTTATTTATTTGCCTGCTGTTGTTTCTGTAAACAAAAGATTTTTCATTTACATTATTTACAATAAGATCAAGGTCTCCGTCATTATCCAAATCAGCATAAGCTGCGCCATTTGAAAATGAAGGTTGTGTAAAGCCCCATGCAGCACTTACATCCTTAAATTTTAAATTGCCCATATTTTTAAAAGCCTTGTTGGGCAAAGGATTTACAGGTATATGCTCCAGCACTTTATCCACGCTTTCTTTCTGGCCGGTTAATACCATTTTATGAATAACATCATTTGCAAAAAAATCCATGAAATCAAGATTGGTAACATCTTTATTTACTCCGTTGCAAACATAAATATCATTTAAGCCATCGTTGTCTGCATCAAAAATTAATTCGCCCCACGTCCAATCGGTTGCAGAAACGCCGCTATAATTTCCAATTTCTGAAAAAGTTCCGTTTCCATTATTTAATTGCAAACAGTTTTTCATAAACTGGTGATAGAATCCAGCTTTTACTTTGCTGTTATAAAAATCAATATTATCAAAAGAGCCCAGTGTTTTTAGCCGGTAATCGTCTGCAGGCAACATGTCTGTTGTAAATATTTCAGGATAGCCATCGTTGTTGAGATCACCAATATCAGTTCCCATTGAAGACATGCTGATGCTTTGAAGACATTGCTCCATTTCATCTTTAAACGTTCCGTTTTTTTGATTGATATAGAGATAATCTTTTTCATAAGAATCATTGCCCACATAAATATCGGGATAGCCATCACCGTTAATATCGCCAACGCTTACGCCCAATCCAAAACTTATTAAACTGCCGTGTATGCCTGCAGATTGGGTTACTTCAGTAAAATGCCCGTTATCATTTCTGTATAAATGATCGCCGCCACCTTTTAGAAAATTGGCAACAGGCCAAAGAGAATCGGGTAGGTCTCTGCGATTAGCATTGTTCAATGTATTAATGGGCATAGGGCTGTTGTTGATCATGAAGCAGTCGAGGTCTCCATCCATATCATAATCAAAAAAAGAAACCTGTGTGGTATAAGCAGAAATATCTAACCCATATTTATGAGCCTCTTCGGTAAATGTGTTATCATGATTATTGATGTATAATTTATTTCTTCGGTTTCCATTTTTCATGTGGCCCGAATTACAAACATAAATATCCAGCCAGCCATCGCCATTAATGTCAACAAACGTTGCGCCCGTGCTCCACATGCTATCCTGCTTCAGTCCTGCTTTTTGAGATATATCTTCAAACTTAAAATTTCCTTTATTGAGGTATAATTTATTTTCACCCATGTTTGATGTAAGAAAAACATCGGGCAAGCCATCATTATTAATATCTCCAATGGCTACGCCGCCGCCATTATAAAAATTGCGGAAAAGAAAACTGTTTTCTAATTCGCCGTCAACAACTTTATTAGTAAAATCAATTCCGCTATCAGTTACTAATTCAAAAAGAGGTTTATTGCTTTTTTTTGTACATGAAAAAAATAATAGCAAAAGAAAAATCAGCGAGCGCTTTGGTAAATGCTTCATTATTCAGAAAAATATAATTGAGTACGAAATAATTTTTTTTGATAAAGGTAAAGAAATGATATCGCAACTGTATTACCGGTAAAAATTGAATTTACATGTTATTGTAAAAAGTTTGGTTTTATTTTATTATAACAGAATATAAATACCAAAAGGCCGTTGACGGCCTTTTAGTATTTATGAATTTATAATTGATATTATTTAGTAACCGGGGTTCTGTTTCAAATTAGGATTAGCTGCCAATGCCTGACTTGGTATTGGAAATAATAAATATTTTGGATCGTCTGCCGGTTTGTATTGCCAAATGGTATTGAACACACCAAACCTTTCCAAATCAGTTCTTCTGAAACTTTCCCAATAAAATTCTCTTCCCCTTTCTGATAATAAAGTATTAGGATCATGAATATTTGCGGCATTTACAAGCGTCATGCTGGCTAATGGAGCAGCACCTCTTGCGGCTCTTAAATCATTCACCATAGTAAGCGCTGTGGGATCGGCAGCATTAATTCTCATTTTAGCTTCAGCTACCATTAATACCACATCCGGATACCTGAAAATCATTAAATCGTTATTAGCAGGGCCTCCATAAAAATTATAATCAGGAGCATATTTTATGATCCTTATACCAGTAAGTTCCAGATTAGTTCCTTGCTCTTTCATGTCGGCTGTAATTGCCGGATCGAAAGCCAAAGGATTTCCTTTCCTGTCTTTTTCTGCTACTCCATTTTCATCATATTGCTGACCTATTAAAAATCCGGGCCTGATCCCTGATGTATTAGTTGAAGTAATATTACTTGTTACTCTTCCACCTAATCTTGTATCAATTGAAGTATCCGCATTATTTTTAGCACCCACACCAGTAAAGAATCCTCCGACTCTATTGCTTGCTGATGTTGCAGTTACAGCGCCGAAGCTATTATAAAAATCACTGATGGTTGAAAAGCCATTCCAGCCTGCATTTGGAGCTAATTTATCCCAACTATTATAATGCAAAGTCATATTCCATCTTGCTTCAGTGCCTGCATGGCTTGCGCCAACTCCACCAGTATTTGGATAGAGAAATATCGCTTCTTTTGAAGAATGATTATTGGGTGAAAAGTTATCAAAATAGTTTGCAGAATAACTATAGGTGCCACTACTTATTATAGCATTTCCGATGGAAACCACTTGCGCCATATCAGCAGGGTCAAATGTAGGAGCCGCTCTGTTTGCAAAAGTTCCTTTTTGTAAATAACATTTCATCAATAAAACATTACCAACATCTTTATTTACAACATTTGCATTGCTACCACTTGCATCAGGAAGATTAGGGATTGCAGCCGTTAATTCACTAATGATAAAAGCAATACCATCAGCGCCGGATTTTACTTCAGGTGCAAGCAACAGGTTGTCTCCCGGATTTCTTATTGGAAATTGTCCATATAAATCCAATAAGTAATATAATGAAAAGGCTCTTAAAGCTTTTGCCTGTGCCTCTTGTGCAGGTGTAGGTTTATAACCGAGCACATTTGTTGCATCAAAATTTAATTTATTCAGATTATTAAATACAGCCAATATTTGTCCATGATTGGCGTCCCATGTGTGGTTGTGCAACACGCGCCATACTCCATTATCATCCCAGTCACCACCTCTTGTTGGAACTAAAGATTCATCCGATGTATTTTCTTCCAGAGAAAAAAGTTGATCCTGGCCTGCCAGAAATGTAAGATCTGCATACGCACCATTAAGTATGAACTGAGTTCCTTGTGGTCCTATAGCGGCAGCGGCCTGATCTGTAGAAACCGAGCTATTTAATTTTCCCTTGAGTTTTGTACACCCTGTTACAACAGCTATCACCAGAAACAAGAGTCCGATTTTAGTTATTTTTTTATAATGTATCATATTGAATAGATTTATTATTATTTATTATTATAAAGAAAAATTTAATCCAAGCGTTATAGTTCGTGGAGTTGGATAAGGAATGTACTCCACTGACCTCGAAGGAAACCCTCCAGAACTTTTATCAATATTTACTTCTGGATCGAAGCCGCTGAATTTTGTAATAACAAACAGGTTGCTTCCACTTATGTAAGCACTTATGTTTTTAAAATATTTGCCAGCATTACCAAAGTTATACCTAAGGGTTGCATTTCTCAATTTCCAATAATTACCGCTTTCAAGAAACCTACTATTAGCAGCTACAGGACTTCCTGGTTTTTCGGCTGAATTATATGCTTTCAGGTCAATATTTCTTCCCTGGGCTATACCTGCAATATTAGTAACTGCGGTTGCTGTATTGTTATATATAAGATACCCGAAAGACCCTCCCATATTAACGCCAAGAGTAAATTTCATCCATCTCAAAGTTGTGCTAAATCCTGCCAACACCGTTGGATTCGGATTGCCCTCATGAACAGGATTATCTCCATAAATCTGATTTCCGTTTTGATCAAAACCCTTAAAAGGTTTTAAAAACCATTCGTTTACCGGATAACCATTCTCGATAACCTGAGACAATGTTCCTGATACACCCTGCCCATCAATTTCTCCTGTTTTTTCTTGGATGGGTGCGCCTCCTTCTGTATTATTAAAATTTTCAATAACATTGTGATTATGGGCAAAATTACCTGCTACATCCCATGTAAAATTTTTAGTATCCACTATTGTCGCGCCTAATGCTATTTCAAATCCGTCATTTGTCAATGTTGCATTGGGGAAGTTTATCCAACTTATAGTACCTGGAGCAGGTTGAATTGCAACTGTAGAAAACAGAATGTCAGAGGTTTTTTTATTATAATAATCTATTGATCCATAAATTTTCCCTTTAGCCAATCCAAAGTCAATACCAGCATTAAATTGTTTGGTTTGCTCCCACTTTAAATCTACGTTTTTAGTAACTTCTTGCTGAACCGTATTAAATGGCCCAAAAAATAATTGTTCTATTCCCGAACCTGCAGGAAATTCTTGGTTACCAGTAATTCCATAAGAAAGGCGTAAACCAAGATTAGAGAAAGTTGTACTTCCTTTCATAAAGCTTTCATTACTTATTTGCCATTTGGCAGCAACTGAAGGAAAATAACCATATTTATTATTTGTTCCGAATTTGCTGGAACCATCAGCCCGAAAAGTACCCGTCAATAAATATCTATCATCATAGTTGAAAGTTGCCCGTGCAAAATATGATTGTAATTCTGATGATGGATCAGCAAAGCTATAATATGGATTTTGCGTTTGTGCATCGGTCATAATGTTTGTGTAAAGAATGCCGATTCGTGTATCATAATTTAAGTTGGTATTGAACCCGCTTGCCGTTACACCTCCGCCTGAAAAATCAGTTTTAAAATATTCATAGCCGGCTAAAGCATCTATTGATAATTTATGGGTAATATTTCCCACATAGTTCAGCGTGTGATCAATTGTCTGTGTATTAAGTAAGTCAGTTGCTATCGCTGCATTTCCCAATCCTGAAAGGCCGGGAAATCCCGGAAGCCATCCTTCTTCGTTCAGTTTTCTTGTTCCTGTCTCATGATTAATTCCAAATAAAAATTTATAAGTTAAGTTGGGAAGTATTTTATAAGATGCTGAAATATTTCCTAATACTGCTGATAGACTTGTTTTATCATCGTACGCATCTATAATGGCGAGTGGATTGCCTGATCCTGTAGAAGGAAAATTATATTTTCCGGCAGTTCGTAATGGAGAAGTAGGGTTCCAACTTAATGCCGATGAAATTACATTTCCCGTAGAGCCTGACGTATTAGCAACCGGGGTAAGGCTTTCACCCACATTACCGGCAATCAATCCGAAAGCAATATTTAATTTATTATCAATAAAATTATATTCTCCATTAAATGTTGCCAGATATTTTTTTAAATTTGATTTTTTCAAAAAACCATTGTTATCTGCCGCTAGAAATGATGCCCTATATTTTCCGGTTTCATTTCCTCCGCTTAGTGAAATAGAATAATTTTGAGAGATATTATCCTGGGTAATTGCTTTTAATGCATCCGTAGAAGTGCCTCCATCTAACGAAGCAGGTTCATTGTATTTTTTCAAAGCAGCTCTAAACTGGCTTGTGCTCAAAACCTCATAACGTTTCATATAACCAGCAAAGGCACCGAAGTTTACGCCCACGTCAATTTTCATGGGACCAGAACTTCCTTTTTTGGTAGTAATAAATATAACCCCGTTGGCGCCTCGCGAACCATAAATGGCAGTTCCTGACGCGTCCTTCTGAACATCTATTTGAGCAATAGTATTAGGATCAATAAATAATAAGGGATCGGAATTAGGTGTGCTGCCAAAAGCATTTCCTATATTCGGCCTTGCCGTTCTTCCATCCAATGGAACACCATCTACTACATACAAAGGATTGTTGCTGGAACGAATTGAAGAAGTCCCCCGAATAATGATTGTAGTTGCTACGCCAGGTTGACCACTTGTATTAGTTATTTCCAATCCAGGAACTTTGTTTTGAATTAATTGATCAGGAGAGCTAATTACCCCCTGGTTAAAGTCTTTTGCCTTAATAGAAGATACTGCACCCGTAAAATCTCTTTTACGTGCAGAACCATAACCAATAATTACTACATCAGATAAAGCTTGTGAAGAGTTCTTCAATGTTACTTTAACGCTTGAAAGATCGGCAACATCTACCTTTTGTGTTTCGGAACCCACATAGCTAACTTGAATTACATGCGCTTTAGCCGGAAGGTTAATTGAAAAAGTACCGTCGGCAGCGGTTCTTACACCAGTTCTTTGCCCGACAACTGTTACAGATGCATCAACCAACGGAGTGCCATCTTGTGAAGTTACCGTTCCTGTTACGGTTCGTTGTGCAATCGATTGCAGAAAAAAGCCCATTATAAACAGGCCGCAAAGCAGAAGTTTTTTTCTCATAATCAAATAAATTAAGTAAGTGTTAATGTTTATTTAACGTGTAATTTACACACAATTGTTAAATAAAAAACATTTTGAGAAAAAAATTTAAAAATTTTTACAAAAATCAGTTTTTTACCAACAGGTTATTACCAATTATTAAGTTAATCGCAGAAAAATTTCTAAAGGTTGCCTTAATAAAATTTCTTATAAAGAACAGATGAAGTGTGTGAAGTATTATTTTATACTATTGATGAGATCATAAACCATCATTGAAAGTTTTTTCAATCGTGGAGTTACTTTTTCTTCGGTAACCGGTGTAAACAGCGCAATGATGTATTTTATTTTACCATCAGTAACAATTCCAACATCATTTGTATAAATACCCCACCATCCTGTTTTGTGATAATACATAACATAATGCGGTAAACCCAATGAGAGCTTTGTAGTGTCCAATTGCCTTCCCAGCAAGGCTTTCATCTGCATGCTTACCCATGGATTTATTAATGTATTTGTATAAATTTTATACATGAAATCTGCGGCATGCAATGCAGATGTTTCTGTACCACGTATTGTATCATATCCAGGGTCTTCAAACTTGCGGCTTAAAAATTTTCGTGTTACTTCGCTTCCATACCAGCCCATTTGTTGAATGGTTTTATTAATGCTGTCTCTTGTAGCTACATCAATTAAACAGTTAGCCGCAGAGTTATCACTACGTGTAATCATTAAATCCAATAAATAATTTATGGTAACGGTATCTCCGCTTTTTAAAAGCGGCCTTGGATCATAACTTATTTCTTTTTCCCTGTCAACATCGTTGGGTGATTTTACAATGTATAGTTTTGATAAAGAAAAATCGCCATTGCTCACTTGCTTTAAAATTTCCATTGCCACATACATTTTATATACCGATGCAGGATAAATAAGGTTGGTGCAATTAACACAACCTAAAATGGGTTTCTTATTATTTAAATCAATTACTGCAAATGAAATTTGTTCCTTTCCATCTTCGCCTGCATCCCAGATACTATCCAATCCAACTTCGTGAACAATTTTTTGAAGCGAATTAGTAAAACTTTTTTTCTGAATAAAATAAGAAGGGATTTTTATTTGTGCATCTGTAGCAGATTGAATGCAAAATATTATTGTGAACGTGAGTAAATATTTTATTCTAAAAAAATAATGTTCAGTTTTTTTTGAAGTCATGAATCAGGTTTTTATTTTTACTGTTTGTAAAACACTTTCGGATACTTCAACTCTTTTATGCTGTAGGCAAAAATATTTCTGCGGGCAAGTGAAAATAATCTTTTAAACGTTGTGCCATTTTCAGCGTTATTTCCCTTCGTCCGGACAGGATTGATGAAACGTGTCCTTTACTTCCAATAATAGGTTCTAAATCTTTATTTTTTAAACCCCTTTCTTCCATTTTTAATTTAATTACTTCTATGGGATCGAGTTCAGGCATTTGTATTGTCCTGTCTTCATAATCTTTTATCAAAAGAATTAATACGCCCAGTTCGTCATCTTCGGGAGTGTTTGGCGCTGCATGAAAAATTTCCATAGCACGTTTAATCGCTTTTTTATGTTCCCTTTCTGTTTTTATTACTTTCCAGTTCATGCTTTTTAATTTATAAATTAAGATTGTATTGTATTGCAGCCACGTTTATTTTATCGTACTCTTTAAGTATGCCAAACCAAATAGTATAACATACTTTCCGTCTGAAATTGATTGAAACCACTAACCTGTATTCGTTTCCCTTTATATTAAATACTACTCTTTGATTATTTACAATGCTGGCATTACCATAAACCGTTTTCAGTTCATTAAAATTTTCAAATCCATGTTTCAGCATTTCATTATACCATGTAAGCAACTGGTTTTTTGCTTTGGGATATTTTTCAGTATAGTAAATAACCGTTTTCCGGTTAATAATATTCATAACAAAGGTATTAAAATGTTTTCAAATTGAAAACTAAAAAAATTAAATATTTTAATAGTTACTTTCCGATACAAAACTTACTAAAAATATAATCGAGCATATCATCATTGGTGATTTCACCGGTGATTTCGCCGAGATAATGAAGACACCTGTGAATGTCTGTTGATAAAAGATCGCCGGAAATATTATTTTGAATTCCTTTTTTTATTTCGGAAAGAGAAAGGTTAACTTCTTTCAAAGCGCTGTAATGACGGGCATTGGTAATAACAATGTTTTCTGTCAATGAAGAGTTATTAGCAACTGTATTAAATAATTTTTCCTTGAGCAATTCAATTCCGGTATTCATTTTGGCAGAAATAAAAACAACGTCTTTAATTTTTTCTTTTTTTTCCTCCAATAATTTTTCAATGCTGCAATCTGTTTTATTGGCAACAGGTATTACATTTCTGTTTTGCTTTTTAATATCATTAATAAAAAAAATAATTTCATTATCGCTTATCGTATTTACATCAAATAAATACAAAACAATATCAGCCTGAGCTATTTTTTCTTTACTTTTTAAAACGCCCATGCTTTCAATTACGTCCGCCGAATGCTCGCGAATGCCGGCAGTATCAATAAGCCTGAATAAAATTCCATTTATGTTAATTACTTCTTCAATAGTATCGCGTGTGGTGCCGGCAATTTCACTAACTATTGCCCGGCTTTCATTAAGAAGCGTATTCAATAAAGTTGACTTGCCTGCATTGGGACTTCCAACAATGGCCACGCTTACACCATTTTTTATTACGTTCCCCAGCCTGAAAGAATCCAGTAAATTTTTTACCGTAATACCAATTTCGTTTAGGAGATCAAGAAATTTTTTTCTATCAGCAAATGCAACATCTTCTTCACTAAAGTCAAGCTCCAGTTCAATTAATGCAGAAAATTGAATCAGTTGTTCTCTCATATTTTTAAGAATTTCAGAAAAGCCACCACGTATATTTTTTAATGCTGCATTTTTTGATGCTGTGGTATTGCTTGCAATAAGATCGGCCACCGCTTCGGCTTGCGTAAGATCGAGCTTACCATTCAGAAATGCCCGTTGTGTAAACTCTCCCGCTTTTGCAAGCCTGGCGCCATGATGGATGAGTGCATTAATTACTTGCTGCTGTACATACGGAGAACCATGGCAACTTATTTCTATCACATCCTCACCCGTATAAGACGCAGGAGATTTAAAAATGGAAACAACCGCTTCATCTAAGATGATGTTATCATCTTTTAAATATCCAACATGAATTGTATTGGCAGGTTGCAAGAATAAATTTTTTGAAGGAAAAATTTTATTTATTATTTCAAATGATTGATTGCCGCTTAATCGTATCACGCCTATGGCGCCAATGCCGGGCGGCGTTGCCAAAGCCACAATAG
Organism: Chitinophagaceae bacterium; assembly: GCA_025933775.1. GTDB lineage: Bacteria > Bacteroidota > Bacteroidia > Chitinophagales > Chitinophagaceae > Ginsengibacter. The sequence goes on along the minus strand of JAICZH010000031.1, from coordinate 21,865 downwards.
TATCATTCCATTGAGAAAATTTTTCCTGCATCGTGTAAAGATAAAAAAAGCAACCCACCCTTCAGCTTCATCCTCCAAAGTAATGTATTGAAACCTACTACCAGAAAGTATTTGGATTGATAATAGAAAAATTTAGCGAACAAAGAATCATTGTTTAGAATTCATAACAAAATAATGCGTGATATCATTTATGCTTATTTCATCCATTATGTTTATAAAATTTTCATAAGTAGATTCTTTACCCGGATAAATAATAATAACTGTTTCGGAACGATTGCCTAAAACCTTTGCAACTTTTGCCTGCTTTTGCTGTATAACCGAGCGCAAATTATTATAATTGCAATAGGCTAATGGTTCATTCTTTATTTTATTTCCTTCGTACCAGGCAATGGAATCATTTCGTGTAAGCATGAGCGTTAGTACTGCGCTTTTTTTAATAGGCGTCTTTACATTTATATCTTTTGGCAAATAAAGTTTTGCAATGGTGGGCTGCGATAATACTGTTGTAAACATAAAAAAAGTTATCAATAAAAAACCCAGATCAACCATTGGAGTAAGATCAACCCGTAAGGTTTTTGAATAATAATTTTTTTTTGATTTGCGGCGATTGCTTTCTTCTATTTGTGCCATAATTATTTTTATAAATAAGATGCTCTATTAGAGGAATTGCATAAATTTTTTATTTCGTTTATGCGTTACCGTTAGTAAACTATTTTTTACCGAACAAAAAAAAGAGATACATAAAATGCATCTCTTTAAATATATTATTAAGCTAAATAAAATTATTGATCCTGGATGGTAAATGTAACCGGCTGCAAACGATAGGCATTTACATTTCTTCCGTTTTGAATTGCAGGAGTCCAATTGGGGCCTTTCCTTATTGCATTCACTGCTATTTCCGCAAGTTTGGTTCCTTTCATTGTGGTTGCTTCTACCTGGCTTACTTTACCGGTTTTGTCCACAACAAATTTTACAATACAGGTACCGCTGTTACTTTGGTCTTCCTGAAGCTCATCTATATCCGCTTGTATTGCTTTTGTAACATATCTCGTCCAGGCAGCAGGGCCGCCCGGAAATTGGGCTTCCACTTCCACCTTAGTAAAAATTTGGTCTTCATCTTCTTTCTTTGGAACTGCGGCTACTACCTGTGTTCCCTTATCTTCAGTAGGCGGCGCCACTATGCCAAGGTCTTTTGTTCCTTCCACGGTTTTGGTATCAATTTTTGCTTCTTCAATTTGTTTTACTTCCGGCGGTGGCTTTATTACTTCTTCATCCTTTACCACTTTAGGAGGTGTAAACTGAATGGTGGCAATGGGTGGTGGCGGCGGTAACTTGGGGGGTGGCGGTGGCGGCGGTGGTGGCGGCTCATTAGGGGCTGCTTCCATCACGAGGTCTTTAGTTTGTATTTCTTTTACATTGTTATTTGAAGAAATTTTATTGGCGATTGCATAACCTACAAAAATAATTACCAGCAATCCTAAAGTACTTAACAAAGCAATTTTTATTCGTTTATTGTACGTTTTTCGAAGGTCATAAGCGCCGTAATCTTTATTTCTCCCTTCAAAGAGAATGTCTAAAAGATCAGACTTTAATATTTTATTTGCTTCCATGTTTTATTTTTTATTTAGATACCTAAATGGAATTTTTCCATAACATTACTTTACCCCGCCTGCCTGTTCAGTTTTTTGAATCAGGCCGTATTCATCGGGCGTAGGATCTACCATTGCATACCTGTTTATATCGTTTATGGTCATTTCGTCCAATACATCTACAGCATTTTTATAAGTGGCGTCTTTATCGGGCTTAATAATTATAAACAAATCATCGGCAGGAGTATTTTTCTTTTTATCTAATATAATTTTTCTTACATCTTTATAGCCGGTAGTTTGCATTTTAGTGGGATCGCTTCCATAATAATAATAGATTACGTTTCCCTTTCCCAGCATGAGTGTGAGTGAACCGGATTCTTTTACTTTATTCTCCTGGTTTTTATCTTTTGTATCTTTTGGCATGTTCAGCTTCATAGCGGTTGCCTGTGTTACAGTTGTAGTAAAGATAAAAAAAGTGATGAGCAAAAATCCGAGATCCACCATTGGCGTAAGGTCAACCCGGGTGGAAAGTTTTTTACCTTTTTTTACACCAGGCCCTTTTTTACCGCCTGATGATTTTACTTCCATTTCTGCCATTGTACAAATATTTTATTTTAAATAAATAATTTTTATCCCAGTTATTTATGTTGCGCCTTTAAATTATCTTCATATAGCGGGGTTCCCGGGGGAACGTCTTCTGCTGATGTTATAAGATTATATTTATACTCATCATTTTTCTTGAAAGCATCAATTACTTTACCAAAAGCAGGATATTTTGTATTATCATCTGCTTTAATCAAAAAATTTAATTTCTTACCCATGCCTGCAGTTTTTGCAGCCCTTATCCATTCGCTCAATTCATTGTTAGTACTGTCTGCAGGAATACCGGGAAGCTTTATATTTTTTAATTGATCGGATGGTATTCTTATAAATTGCAAAAGCTGGTTGAACGGAACACCGATAAAACCGGTTGCCATAAAATACTTTTTATCTTCCGGAGTAACTTTCATATTTTTTTCCTGAACCAGTTCATCAAATACATCGCCTTTAATTTCATCTGTCATGTTTAAAAAAATACGATTATCCTTATCTACAGAAACGGTGAAAGCATCTTTCATAGGAGCGTGCGTATTAGACACTGAAGTAGGAGTTGTAATTTCAACCGCTTCAGTGGGTTTAAAATTCGCTGCTAATATGAAGAACGTTAAAAGCAGGAAAGCTACATCGCACATAGCGGTCATATCTACATGGGTGCTCCCTCTTTTTATTTTGGCTCTGGCCATTATTTAATTTTTTATAAATAAATAGATTCAATATTCAAAGAATTCCATACCATTATTTGTATAACGAAGCGAAACTTTGTGTTAAAGTAAATCCAGATTCATCAATGCCATAAGTGATGGCGTCAATTTTTGTGGTGAAAATATTATAAGAGATAATTGCAAATGCTGATGTACCGATACCAAGCGCTGTGTTGTACAAAGCTTCGGCAATACCTTTTGATAATTCTCTTGCCGCTTCGCCGCCGCCCGATTCGCCAAGGTTGCTGAATGCACGTATCATTCCTACCACTGTTCCTAATAATCCTATCAATGTAGCTACAGATGCAATGGTTGAAAGAAATACAAGATTTTTTTCGAGCATGGGTAATTCAAGTGCGGTAGCTTCTTCAATTTCTTTTTGTATCGCCAGCACTTTTTGATCCGTATCAAGTTCATTATCGCCAATCATGGCTTTGTATTTGCGAAGCCCTGCTTTCATTACGTTTCCAACAGATCCTTTTTGCCTGTCGCATTCGGCAAGCGCTGCATCAATTTTTTTATCAGCAAGATAAAATTGTACTTTTCTTACAAACTCTGCAATGGATCCTTTTCCGCTTGCTTTGGAAACGGTAAGCGCTCTTTCAACTACAAAAGTGAGTACAATTAAAAATAAGCCAATAAGAATGGGTACAATAATACCTCCATCATACATTCTTGAAAAGTCTGATTTAGGCCCTTCATTTTTTGGCCAGAAGCCTCCATTAGGATCGGGGTTTGTAAAGTTGCTTGCTGCACCAATAACGAAACGCCAGATACAATAACCTGCGATTATACAAACAACAGGAGCGATTAAAGAAATAATGTTGCTGGATTTTTTTGCCTGAACTGATGTGGTGGCTTTTACAGTTGAGCTTGCAGTTGTATTTGATTCTGCCATAACGTTAGGTTTTTTTTGTTAAAAGTTTAAGATGAAATTTGATTAAAATATTTGGTGGTACAATTGTAATGAAAAATTTTTGAAAAGATTAAATCAAGCAAAAAAATTTTTGAGAAGCACACAAGTTAATAAATAATTAATTTAATGCACAGAAAATAAATAAATAATTTTGTCTTTATTTGGATATGGAATTTTTATAATTAAAAATCTAATCGTTCAATCCATTCAAAAAAAATTTTTTAAACAAATTAAAAACTATTCATATCGCAAAGCAACAATCGGATCGAGCCTTGCCGCTTTAATTGCAGGATATAAGCCTGCAAAAAGCCCAACAGCAGAGCACACCACAATTCCTAAAACAACCCAGAACCATGGAATTACAAAACCGGTATGCAATAACATGCCTACGCCATTTCCGATCAATACGCCTAATACAATTCCAAAGAAAGCGCCGATAAGACTGATGATAACAGACTCAAAAAGAAATTGTGTGCGGATACTTTTTTTGGTGCCACCAATTGCTTTTATCAATCCTATTTCGCGTGTGCGTTCATTCACTGCTACCAGCATTATATTCATAAGCCCGATGGCGGCTCCTATTAAAGTAATCAATCCGATGAAAGCCGCAGCAGTAGTGATAGCGCCGAGGCTTTTCATAAATACTTCTGCAATGCTATCGCTTTTATCAATATAAAAATTATCTTCTTCATCAATGCCCACTTTGCGTATAGGCCTGAAGGTTCCCTTGGCCTCGCTGATTGCTGCATCCATATCTTTAATATCATTTACCATTACGCCGATACTGTAAGTAGTGCCATTCGTTGTAAAAAGACGGCGGATATTATTATATGTAGTTAATACAATATTATCTGCATTTAAAAAAGCGCTGGAACCTTTATTCTTCAGCACTCCTATCACTCTGTATTTTATTCCGGCAACGGTTATTATTTTATCAATCGCTCGTGAAGTATTGTCTCCATAAAGTTTTTCTGCAACGCTGTTGCCAATGATGCAAATGCTTCTTCCGCTTTGCACATCAATCTTATTAAAATTTCTTCCTCCGGATAAACTGTAGCCGCTTTGAAGAAGATAATTTTCATCCACTCCTTCCATTGATATGTTGGGATTGGTTTTCACCTTGTCATTATTTACTATTACATTATCAGGGCCGCTTAACGATATGCTTACAATTGCAGGAAACGAATATCTTTCTTTAAAAAGTTTTGCCTCCTGGTAGGTAATCACTTTTTGCATGTCCGATTTTTTTTCTTTTAATGAGTTGGTATTTGTTTTCTTTACCTGCCTTCTGCCGCCGATGTGAATGTTCCAGTCGCGGTAATGGATTTGGAATGAATTAGCTCCCATCAACGCAAAATTTTCTTTCAGACTTTGGTTCATGGAAGTAATAGCAGTAATAATTCCAATGAGAGCGGTAATGCCCAATGCAATAATAGTAACGGTGATGCCTGTACGAAGTTTATTACTTTTTACCGTACGATAAGCAAGAGAAAGTGAATCTAATAATTGCATAGTTTTTATAAAATAATTTATAAAAATAAATTGGAATTATAAAGATAGGTTATTGAAAGAATTTATTCTCTGTTATCCTTTATAAATCTTTCTTTATTAAAAATTATTTTTTATATAAAATTTTTAGAACCCTCCTCTGGAGGGCAGGGAGCTCTTTTAATAATACAACCAATCAATAGCAAGCGAAGGAAGAATACCAATTATAATTATAATAACCACTACTATAATTAATAAATATTTAAAACCATCAGTTACATCCGTTGCATTGTTAGCATCGTGCGAAGCTTCTTTAAAATACATGGCTTGTATAATTCTGAAATAATATATTGCGCTGATGGCTGCGCAAATAACTGCTAATATTACCAGCCATATCTGATGCCCATCTTTTACCGCCGCCAGCAGCATATAAAATTTTGCTGCAAAGCCTGCCGTTAGTGGTATCCCGGTAAGTGATAAAAGAAATATGGTGGCAGTACAAGCCAGCACCGGCTGAGATTTATAAAGCCCGTTAAAACCTTCAATGGTATAATCATTCATTTTTACCAAAACGGCAAACATGCCAATGGTTGCCACACTATAAGCCAGCGCATATAATATCAATCCTTCTTTTGCTGTATCATTTAATGCAAACAAAGCAAACATCATAAAGCCTGCATGTGCAATGCTTGAATAAGCGAGCATACGTTTTACACTTTGCTGAAAAACTGCTGTAAGATTTCCGATAAGTAAAGTAGTAGCAGTAATCAATGCAATCAGCATTTGCCATTGATGCTGTATAATGCCAAATGAAACTTTAAATAATCTTATAAAAGCAATAAACCCGGCAATCTTTACAATGGTTGCCATGAAAGAAGTAAACACAGTCGGCGCTCCATCATATACATCTGCAGCCCAAAAATGAAATGGCGCAGCAGATACTTTAAACGACAAAGCAACCACTAACAATACTAATCCTGCGGCAATCATTACCGGCATCTGCCCGGTGCCTAATTCAATTATATTTATATAAAAAGAACCTAAAGAATTTCCGCCATAAATTAATGCAATGCCCATCAGCATCAAGCCTGTGGAAAAAGCGCCCATTAAAAAATATTTCAGTGAGGCTTCATTGCTTTTCAAATTACGTTTATCCGCGCCCGTTAGTATGTACGATGGAATGGACATGATTTCAATTCCTAAAAACAACATCAGCAAAGTATTGAATGATGAAGCAATGGAAACGCCGCATAAAATAAAAAATATCAATGCAAAATATTCTGAAACATTCTCTCCTACTTTTTCTATTTCTTTTCCATTTAATAAAAAATATAAAAGCGTACAAAAAAAAGTAATGGTATTGAATTGCAAACCGAAATTGTCGAAATGCAACATGCCTTTTGTATCAATTTTAAAAAATGATATGCCGACAAATTCTAAAATATTTGCAGTCAATAAAATGATGATACCTGCAACAGCCCAGTATTTCGGCATAGAAATTTTTCTGAAAAAAACGCCGCCAAACATCATTATCACTCCCCAAATTGCAGATATAATTATTGCATTCATATAACTCCGCCTTTATTTTTTATTTTAAAAAACTGTCTAAAATGAAAATTTTGGTTCCAGATTGCGGTTGATGGGGACACCAACCGCGGCGTACGCCGTGGCCGGTGACCTCACCGGCCATTTTTGCAATTGTAAAAAACCCTAAAATCATTTTTAATCAGCTTTTAAAAAAATTATCATTTTAATTTTTGCAAAATCATGGTTACCGTATCCTGGCTTAAATGCAGCACAGGTTGCGGATAAATTCCTAAAAAAAATATTGCCAAAACAATTATGGATAAAATAAATTTTTGCGCGGTTGATATGGCTGTTGCTTTTTCGGTAATTGAATTGGTGGCGCCAAAAAAAACTTTTTGCATCATGTTTAGCATATACACAGCTGAAAGAATTACGCTGAGACATGCAAATGCAGCCATCCATTTATTATACTCAAACAAACCGGTGAACATTAAAAATTCGCTTACAAAACCATTCGTTAATGGCAATGCAATATTTGCCAAAACAATTATTAAAAAAAATATGGCAAGCGCAGGCGATTTTATTGCAAGTCCGCCGAGCTCCGAAATTTTTCTAATGCCTGTTTTGTTTTCAATAATATCCACAACAATCCACAATGCAATTATATTAATGCCGTGATTCAGCAGTTCGAGCATTACACCTTGCAGGCTTGTATTATTTGCAGCAAAAATTGCAGCGCCCATTAATCCGATGTGCGCAATGGAAGACCACGCTACAATGCGTTTCAGGTCGCTCTGAACATAAGCGATACAACTTGCATAAATGATCCCGATAATGCAAAGTATCATGGCAAATGATTGGTACTTCACAACTCCATCAGGAAAGATCGGCAACAACCATCGTATCATTCCAAAGATGCCCATTTTTACCATCAGCCCACTTAAAACCATTACAGAAGAATTGGGCGATTGCTCATATAAATCGGGCTGCCACGAGTGAAAAGGAAATATCGGCATTTTAACTGCAAAGGCTAAAAAGAATAACCAGAATAAACCATTTTGTTCGCTCGCAGTTAGGCTTGCATTATAAAAAGATTTTAAATAAAATGAATGATCAGAAAAAGTGGTAACTGCTGGTGTATGCAGGTAAACATAAATAATTCCAATGAGCATCAGCAATGAACTTACAAATGTGTACACAAAAAATTTAAATGTAACTCGTATCCTGAATTCGCCGCCCCAACGGCTGCATAAAAAGTACATCGGTATTAATGCCAGCTCCCAGAAAAAATAAAAAACCAATGCATCCATTGCAACAAACACACCCATAAGCCCGGCCTGTGTAAGCAACAATAATCCATAATAAACATTGGCATTGCTGTACTCACGGTAACGCGTACTCGAAAATATTAAAGGATATGTAAATGCAGTTAAAAAAGTAAGAATAAATCCCATGCCATCCAGCCCCACGCTAAAGCTGGAGCCGATGTAAGGCATCCACACATAACTTACGTTGGTATCATTTAAATATTCAGGATGATGCGCTACATCGCTATAAAATAAACTGATGATGGAAACTGCCAATGTAAGAAGAGAGGAAAACAATGCAAAAATTTTTACCGTCTTATTGTTTTTTATAAAAAAAGCAATGATGCCCGTAAGCAGCGGAATCCAAAGCAGTAATTCAGAAAAAGTATAATAATTTCCCAGCATTAATTTTATTTTGATAACAATTGAATAATTAATAACAATACCAGGCCGACAACCATCAATAAAATATAATTTCCTACAAAGCCGCTTTGTAATAATCTTATTTGCCGGCTGCCGTAATTAATGCCTTTTCCTACACCATTTACCAATGCATCAATTCCTGATCTTTCAACAATGTTGCTTAAAATTTTTGATAATCTTTTAAATGGTTTTACAATAATGGCATCATACAATTCATCTACATAAAATTTATTTTGAATAATTTTTCCTAATGCAGTTTCTGTTTTTACTGATTCATCATAACGTTTAAATTTATTCCATGCCCAGATGCATACAACTATTATAAGAATTGATGATACAGCCATCAAAATAATTTCCGTTTGCGGAGAAGTTGTTTGTGCAACTAAAATTTTATTTGAATCTGTAAATATGGGAGATAAAAAATCTGCTAATTTATTTCCGTTTTTTACAAATACTTCCGGAATGCCAACAAAGCCCCCAATTGCAGAAAACACTGCAAGGCATATTAAAGGGAATGTAATTCTGCCCGGGCTTTCATGCACATGATGTAATTGTTCATTAGTGCCGCGAAACTTTCCTGCAAAAGTTAATGATAATAAACGGAACATATAAAATGCAGTAAGCAATGCGCCAATAACGCCAATAACATATAATACCGGGCTCACAGAAAATGCGGCTCCTAAAATTTCATCTTTTGAAAAGAATCCTGAAAATGGCGGTATTCCTGCAATGGCGAGGCATGCAATAAAAAAAGTAACATAAGTTATTTTCATTTTTTTACCAAGTCCGCCCATTTTATTTATATCTTGTTCGCCGCTCATAGCATGTATTACAGAGCCTGCCCCCAAAAATAAAAGCGCTTTAAAAAATGCATGTGTCATTACATGAAATACAGCAGCAGAATAAGCGCCCACTCCCAAACCAAGAAACATATAACCTAACTGGCTTACAGTGGAATATGCCAATACTTTTTTTATATCATTTTGTTTTAATGCAATTATTGCGGCAAACACTGCTGTTGCTAATCCGATGATGGCGACAACCATCATGGTAAATGGCGACATGGAATAAATAATATTGCTACGTGCAATCATGTAGATGCCTGCTGTTACCATAGTTGCCGCATGTATTAATGCTGAAACCGGCGTGGGGCCTGCCATTGCATCGGGCAGCCACGTATATAAAGGAATCTGTGCGCTCTTTCCCATTGCGCCAACAAAAAGTAATAAACTAATACCCGTTAGTATCGTAGAATTTTTTTCAGTGATTGAAGAAAGGATTCCGGTTTGCGCATCAAAAAGATTATGATACGATGTAGTTCCAAAAGCATTGATGAGCCAGAAGATGCCGAGTATAAAACCAAAGTCGCCAATCCGGTTCATGATAAATGCTTTCTTTGCTGCATTGTTGAAATCATTATTTTTAAACCAATAACCAATAAGCAAATAAGAGCACAATCCCACTCCTTCCCAACCCATAAACATAATTACATAATTGCCGCCCATTACCAGCAACAGCATCGAAAAAACAAAAAGATTTAAATAAGAAAAATATCTTGCGTAACTACTTTCACTTTCATCTTTCATGTATGAAGTAGAATACAAATGAATTAAAAAACCAACACCTGTAATTATAAGAAGAAATAAAGATGTAAGCTGGTCTATCTGAAATTCAAAAGGGATATAAAGCTTATCAATATTAATAAAAGAAAAATAATTTATGTTTTGAGTGGTAAAACCTTCTTTAGAAACATTTATAAAAACCAAAACACTCAGGCAAAAAGAAATAAATATTACAACGCTTCCGATAAAGCCTGCCAATGATTTTGAAATAACTTTTCTTGCAAGCCCGTTAATTAAAAAACCAAGAAGAGGAAATAATGGAATTAAATAAACTTCGTCAAATATATTCATCATAAAACAGCGATATAAAATTTATTTCAAAAAAAAATTATTCTATTCTAATTTTTAAGCCTGTTTAAAAAATTTATATCAATTGATTTTGTATTGCGATACATCATTACGATGATAGCAAGGCCCACACTCACTTCTGCAGCCGCAACAATCATAATAAAGAAAACAAATATTTGTGCATCAATAGCCGAATAAGCGCTCGTGCCGGGAATGGATAAATGCATTTTGGAAAATGCAACCAGCAACAAATTCACCGAATTAAGCATTAATTCAATGCACATAAAAACTATGATTGAATTTCGTCGTGTGAGCGCTCCTGCCACACCGATGCAAAATAAAATGATTGATAAAAACAAGTACCATTTAATTTCCATGCTATGTTTTTAAATTTATTTTACAAAAAATTTTTATTTAAAAAGAAAAATTTTATTAATCTTTTCATTTACACCGTTTGTTGTTTTTCTTTTTTACCAATAATAACAGCGCCAACCATTGCGCTTAAAAATAATACACTGCTTATTTCAAAAGGAACCACATAATCATTAAATAAAGTTCTTCCAAGATTTTTTATGAGACCAACGCCAGTATCAATTCTTAATTGCGTATTATTTTCAGAAGCACGTGAAAGCGCAGCAACAAGAACAATTAACAGGCATAAGCCAGCAATAATGCCTGCAGCTTTTACATAAATATTTTTAGGAATTTCAGGATGTTCATTTAAATTAATAAACATAACAACAAATGTAAACAGCACCATGATGGCGCCGGCATATACAATAATATTTACAATGGCGAGAAATTGTGCATTCATTAAAACATAATGGCCGGAAATGGCAAAGAAAACAATGATGAGCCAAAGCACGCCGTAGATTGGATTTTTACAGGAAATAACTCCAATTGCTCCCACAATTGCTAGAGCCGATAAAAGCCAAAATAATATTTGTGTTGTTGTCACTGAATTATTTTATTATTGAATTGTTTTATTATTGCTTATTTCTTATTGCTTATTGCCTATTGACCAGTGACCATTCACCACTTACAAAAATCAATGTTCATTTCCATGCCCTTGCGGATGTTGTTTTCTATCACCCAATGCTTTTGCATAACCTTCCGGATCTTCTTTAGGATTGGGAATGAGCAAATCTTTTTTTCCATAAATAAATCCTCTTCGCTGATAATTGGATGGAGCAAAAGTTTCACTTAAATAAACAGCATCTTTCGGACAGGCTTCTTCACAATAGCCGCAAAAAATACAGCGCAACATATTGATCTCATATTTGGCTGCATATTTTTCTTCGCGGTATAAATGCTCTTCCCCCGGCTGGCGTTCTGCAGCTTCCATTGTGATGGCTTCAGCAGGACAAGCAACAGCGCACAATCCGCACGCAGTGCATCTTTCGCGGCCTTCTTCATCTCTGTTTAAAATTTGTAACCCGCGAAATACAGGGCTGAAAGGCCTTGTTTGTTCAGGATAATTAATGGTAACTTTTTTACGGAAAATATGTTTGAAAGTAATAAACATTCCTTTGAGAATTTCGGGTAAATAGATTCGCTCCCAAAAGGTCATTTTTTTTCTTGAAACGGGTTTTATTTTATTGGTTAGTGCTTGCATTATGTTATTTGTGATAAAATTTTTTCAATTTTTATTTTAAGCGATGGAATATCTTTTTCTATAGTTTCCCAAACTCTTAAACTTATCTTTAAGGTTGTCGGAAATTCTTGCACTGTATTCTCCAATCATTACTATTCTTGTAAGACATGCATCTTTCTTTTCTTCATTTCTCAAAAAACTATCCTCATCTGTATCTTTAGTATAGCTTTCTAAATGAGTAATGCATTCCAATAAAAATTCCACATAATCTAAATCACGATTCATCTTTTATACAATATAAGTTTCTCTTTCTCTGCCTGTATTTTTACCCTCGGAAAAAATAAATGTGGCTCAACTAAGTCAACCTTTTTATTTAAAGAATTTTCTATACCGAGTTGCAAGCCAATAAAATCAAACAAGGTTAATCTTTTTTTAGTGTCATCAATTTCTACAATCAAATCCACATCACTGTTTTCATCGGCATCGCCTCTTGCATAGCCTGCCAAATAAATACACTTTATTTACAGGCTTATCTTTAAAATATTCCTGCACTACTTGTTTTATATTTTCCTGAGTTAAAATCATAATGCCGCAAAAGTATTCTATTTAAAAATGCCAGTGATTCTGATGTAATAAAATGATGGCTCCTGTTACTAACATATTGAACAATGCCAATGGTAATAAAACTTTCCATCCCAAATTCATTAATTGGTCGTAACGAAATCTTGGGATCGTCCATCGTACCCACATAAATAAAAACAGGAAACAAAGTATTTTCATAAAAAATATGAATCCTTGGAAAACCGCCATCCAATTGGTTCCTATCTTATCAATAAAAGTAACATCGTTAATAAAAGGGATATCATAACCTCCAAAAAATAATGTAACCATCACTGCGCTGCTCAAAAACATATTTACATATTCAGCAAATAAATAAAAGCCCAGCTTCATGGACGAATACTCTGAATGATAGCCGCCTATCAATTCATTTTCCGCTTCGGCTAAATCGAATGGCGTGCGATTGGTTTCTGCAAAAGCGCATATCAAAAAAATTAAAAATCCCAAAGGTTGTTTAAAAATATTCCACAAATGATCCATTTGCTGACCAACCATTGTTTTTAAACTTAATGTACCTGTAAGCATGAGCAATGCAATAAGTGTAATACCCATTGCAAGCTCATAGCTTATTATTTGCGAAGCAGCACGCATAGCGCCGAGCAAAGAAAATTTATTATTGCTTGCCCAGCCGCCAATCATGATGCCATAAACGCCGAGACTTACAATTCCAAAAATGTATAAGATGCCAATGTTTACATCTGCTATTTGCAAAGGAACATCGCGGTTAAAAATATGAAATTTATTCCCCCATGGAATTACAGCGCCAATCATAATTGCCGTAAGCATAGCGATTGATGGCCCAAGAATGAAAAGAAATTTTGATGAAAATTTTGGAATAATTTCTTCTTTAAAAAATAATTTTAAACCGTCTGCCAATGGTTGTAATATTCCGAAAGGGCCTGCACGATTGGGTCCGCGGCGATCTTGTATTATTGCGGCAACTTTACGCTCCGCATAGGTTGAATACATTGCAATTACCAGCGAACCGCTTACCACCAATATTATAAGAACTAATTTTTCAGTAAACATTGCCCAATTGATCACTAATAAATGCATAAGTAAAATTATAAATTCAAAATAAAATTGTCTAATAAACAATCACGGCGTATTTGGATTTGTTGAATCCGTTCCTTGTGTATTCACTCCAAGACTTTCTTTAATATCCGTTACATTATGTCCTGTTGAAAAAGGTTCTCCATTAAAAGTTTCATACGTAGCCGGCCCTGGCAATTCATCCAGATGTACATCCTGCTGATTTACTTGACTGGCTTCATGTATGTTCATCAATAACAAAGGCTCTCTTCCATTTAATAATTTATCCAAAGGATCATCGGGCATTACTTTTACTTCATAATGATTGGCAGAAATAACAGAATGCCTGTTGATGGATGTTGGTTTTTCAATAATCCAATCGGATGTATTTTTTTTATCAAAACGGCAGGTATTACAAATCCACATTGCCTTTCCGTTTTCATCACTTTGTACTTCGCCCCATTCATCTTTACGGGCTGTAACACGATACACTTCATCGCCCCGATTCCATAATGTTACTTTACCGCAACATTTATCACAATCGCGATGTGCATCCATTGGTTTTAAAAACCAGACACGATTTTTAAACCTGAAAGTTCTATCCGTTAATGCGCCCACCGGACAAACATCAATCATATTTCCGCTGAAATCATTTTCAATTGCTTTTGAAATATAAGTTGAAATATCGGAGCAATCCCCGCGATCTAAAATGCCATGCACGCGGTGATCGGTTAATTGATTGGCAACATACACACAGCGATAACAAAGAATACACCGCGTCATGTGCAATTGAATGTATCGGCCAATATCTTCTCTTACAAAAGTTCTTCTTTTAAATTCATAACGAGTTTGTACGGCGCCGTGCTCATAACCTAAATCCTGTAAATAACATTCGCCTGCCTGATCGCAAACCGGGCAATCGAGTGGATGATTAATTAATAAAAATTCAACAACACCTTTTCTTGCATCAATTACTTTTTCGCTGGTAATATTTTTTACAACCATTCCATCCATAACATTGGTACGGCAGCTTGCAACCAGCTTTGGCATTGGTCTCGGATCGGCAGTAGAACCTGCCGCAACTTCTACCAAACAGGTTCTGCATTTACCGCCACTGCCTTCCAGCTTACTGTAGTAGCACATTGCAGGAGGCGCCACTTCACCACCTATCATTCTTGCAGCATTTAATATAGAAGTGCCAGCAGGAACATCAATGGTGATGTTATCTATCGTTACTTTAAATAATTTTTGTTCGTCGGGCATAATTTTCTTAATGTTCTTTGCGCTTGTCTTAGCCTTCTTTGCGATATTTATAAATTATTTACAATCCTTTTCAAACCATCTTTTAAAAGGATAACATTAAAATTTATAAGAAGTCCAAGTTTAATACCGGTAAGGCGCAAATAAGTTAACGTTTGAGCTTTATGAATATCTGCTAAAACATCCACGCATTTAATTTCAATTATAACTTTATTTTCTACAATTAAATCTACTCTATATCCACATTCCATCTTTATTTCTTCAAAAATTAATGGGATTGGTTTTTCTTTTACTAAATTCAATTCTTTTTTTATTAACCTGTAATAAAGACATTCTTTATAAGCAGATTCTAATAAACCTGGCCCTAAAGATTTATGAATATAGATGGCCTCTCCTATAATTATATTTGACAGTTCATTTTCTGTTGGCATAAAGTAAGTATCGCAAAGTGAGCAAGGTTTCGCAAAGAACGCAAAGTATATTTAACTTATCACAGAATTTTCTATCGCATCCGCATAATGCGCCAATCCATAATTTCTTTTTAAACATTCTTCAGGATTTAAAATGTGCCATTCAAACTCATCTCTGAAATGTCTGATGGCGGCTGCAACAGGCCATGCTGCTGCATCTCCGAGCGGACAAATGGTGTTGCCTTCTATTTTCCGTTGAATGTCCCAAAGCAAATCTATATCTTTCATTTCTCCTTTTCCATATTCAATTTTGTGCAAAATTTTTTCCATCCAACCGGAACCTTCGCGGCAAGGTGAGCATTGTCCGCAACTTTCGTGATGATAAAATCTTGCCAACGTAAGTGTATTACGAACCACACATTGATCTTCATCTAAAACAATAAAACCACCGGAGCCCATCATGCTGCCCGTTGCAAATCCGCCATCGGAAAGGCTTTCATAATTCATCAATCGGGTTTCGCCTTTGGCAGTTTTCAATAAAAGATTTGCCGGCAAAATAGGAACTGAAGAACCACCGGGAATACATGCTTTTAATCTTTTTCCATTTGCAATACCTCCGCAATATTCATCGCTGTAAATAAATTCTTCTACCGAAAGGGTCATATCAATTTCATAAACACCTTGTTTATTAATGTTGCCACATGCTGAGATTAATTTTGTGCCTGTTGATTTTCCAACACCAATTTTCGAATAAGCTTCTCCACCATCATTTATTATTGGAACTATTGCAGCTATTGTTTCTACATTATTTACAACCGTAGGGCAACCCCATACACCTTTCACAGCCGGAAAAGGCGGTTTAATTCTTGGCAATCCTCTTTTACCTTCGAGGCTTTCGAGTAGTGCAGTTTCTTCACCACAAATGTATGCGCCTGCTCCGCGATGTAAATACAATTCGCAATCGAATCCGCTTCCTAAAATATTTTTTCCGAGAAATCCATTTTGTTTTGCTTCATCAATAGCTGTTTGTAAAATATCTGTTATCCAATCGTACTCGCCACGAATGTAGATGTAGGAAACATTGCTTCCTAATGCAAAAGATGAAACAATCATTCCTTCAATCAAAAGGTGCGGAATGAATTCCATTAAATATCTATCTTTAAAAGTTCCCGGTTCACTTTCATCAGCATTACAAACCAAATATCTTGCAATTCCTTCGGGCTTTGCAAGAAAGCTCCACTTCATTCCTGTAGGGAAACCAGCGCCACCACGGCCTCTCAGCCCGCTTTTTTTTACTTCTTCTACAATATCACCGGGCTTCATTTGCAAAGCTTTCTTTACACTTTTGTAGCCACCTTCACGGCGATACACTTCAAAAGTTTTGATGCCTTCAACATTTATTTTATCTAATAATAATTTTTTTGACATGCTATAAATTATTAATTAATTTTTCCTTGATATAAATCATACACAGGAAAAATCATATCCCAATCTTTGCCCCAAATAATATTACCGTTTTCAATTTTAAATTTTTTAAAAATTTCAGTTTTTTTTATATTTATTATATTGAGGATTACTATGCTTTAAAAAGAAAGGTTGAAAATCCACGAATCTTTTTTTATCATCTATAAAAATAATTTCCAGTTTATATTCCTCAATGTATTTAGCTTCTTTAACAGCAATAAGTTTCATTTTATTTAATCATTTCCTCTTATCACAATTGAACATCCAGCTTACTCCGAATTTATCTTTCAGCATTCCGAATTTTGCGCCCCAAAACTGATCGGCCAAGGGCATAGTTACTGTTCCGCCTTCAGCCATTTTATTAAATACCTTTTCTAATTTTTCTTCATTATCCACATCAACAGATAATTGAATGTTTCCATCAGTGGAAACTGGTTGTCCTTTAAAAACATCCGATACCATGATCATGTTATTGTCGAATACAAAACGTGCATGCATCACTTTATCTTTATAATCTTCATCGCTGGGCATCGGGCTTTCGCCGTACGTACCCAATTGCTGAATGTCGCCATCCAATGCCTTTTTATAAAAGTCAAGCGCTTCGCGGGCATTGCCTGCAAAATTGATGTAAGGAATTAGTTTCATGTTTTAAAAATTTTATTTAAAAATATTAATTATTCGCGGCTGCATTTTTTACACATTCTTCAATTATTGCATCCACTTTCTCTTTGGTAAGATGTTCACGATACGTTTTTCCAAGCTGCATCATGGGCGCATAACCACACGCTCCAAGGCATTCAACTACTTTTAATGTAAACAAGCCATCAGCAGTGGTTTCACCAATTTTTATATTTAATTTTTGTTGAATATATTTAATAATATCATCACTTCCGTTGATCATGCAAGGCCCCGTTTGGCACACTTCAAAAACATATTTGCCAACAGGCTTCATGTTGTACATTGAATAAAAAGTAGCCACTTCATACACTTCTATTGGTTGAATTTTTAATAAAGAAGCCACATAATCCATTGTGCTTACATCGAGCCAGCCGCCAAATTCCTCCTGCGCCAAATGCAGTACCGGAAGGATTGCGCTCTTTTGTTTTCCTTCAGGATAATGACCTATCAGTTCATTTACTTTATTTAATTTATCCGGCGAAAAAGTCATTTTAGTAAATTGAATTTTTAATTTTTTCTATGAATTTTTTCTATGAATTTTTCTTTTATGAATTACTTTTTTTAATTGGCTGATAAATTAAATCTCCAAAAACCATTCTTCTCAATGCTATTAATTCCTGTAATCTTTCTTCAACTGTTGCGTTTGTTCAATATTCATCATCTGCTTTTTCAGCTTCTTTAAAGTTTAATTTTTTTACAACTACTTATGTTCCTCTTTTTTTAGTCATAAAAATTTTATTGCGTAATTGTTTTTTGCTTATTGCATATTGCTCCATTCATAATTTCTTCACCCATCCATTTCACCTGCAATTAAATTTAAACTGCTCATCGTTATAATTGCATCGCTAAGCATTCCCCCTTTTGTTAATTCGGAATATGCCTGGTAATAAATAAAGCAAGGCCTGCGAAAGTGAAGCCTGTAGGGCGCTCTGCCGCCATCGCTGATAAAATAAAAACCCAATTCTCCATTGGCGCCCTCCACAGCAGAATAAATTTCTCCAACCGGCATCTCAATTTCACCCATCACAATTTTAAAATGATAAATGAGCGCTTCCATTTTTGTGTAAACATCTTTTTTATCGGGCAAATAATATTCCGGTACATCTGCATGAAATACTTCAGCCTCTTTGCCTTTAAAGTCCTGCACTTTTTTATACGCTTCTTCAATCAATTTTTGGCTTTGCCACATCTCTTCATTCCGCACTAAAAAACGATCGTAACAATCGCCCGTGCTGCCCACCGGAATCGTAAAATCAAAATCTTCGTAACTGCTGTATGGCGAATGAATGCGCACATCATAATCAACTCCTGCTGCGCGGAGATTCGGCCCTGTGAAACCATAATTCAATGCACGCTCGGCGCTTATAGGACCTACACCAATTGTGCGTTCCATAAAAATACGGTTACGGTTAAAAAGATTTTCAAATTCTTTCAGCACACCTGGCCATTCTTTTATAAACTTTTCAAGTTTTGTAAATGCTTCGTTGGTAAAATTTCTTTCAAAACCACCGATTCGCCCAATATTGGTCGTTAATCTGGAGCCGCATATTTCTTCATAAATTTCATAAATCAATTCACGATATTGCATCACATACAAAAAACCTGTGTATGCCCCGGAATCAACGCCAACAATTGAATTACAAATTAAATGATCTGAAATTCTTGCCAACTCCATAATTATAATGCGCAAATAATCCACACGCTTGGGAGTTTTTACATGCAACAATCTTTCGCAGCAAATATGCCAACCCATATTATTGATGGGGGATGAACAATAATTTAACCGGTCGGTAAGCGGTGTAATTTGATAAAGCGGGCGATGCTCGGCAATTTTTTCAAACGCCCTGTGAATGTAACCAACCGTTTGCTCTGCGCTTACCACTCGTTCGCCGTCAAGCTCCACAATGTTTTGAAAAACCCCATGTGTGGAAGGATGCGTGGGGCCAAGGTTTAAAGTGGTTGTTCGTTTTTCAAGAGAATGTTCAGGAAGTTTAATATGTTGTTTTGTATCGGGCATTAATTATTAATTATTAATTTTTAATTGCGGCCAAACATTTCATCATCTTTATCAACTCTGGTTTGTTCTTCCAAAGGATATTCTTTTCGCATGGGAAAATAATCCATTTCATCGGCATTTAAAATTCTTACCAGATTAGGATGGCCAATAAAATTTACTCCATAAAAATCATACGTTTCTCTTTCCATCCAATTGGCAGCAGCATACAATGCAGTTGTACTAAAAACATCTGGCTTATTAATATCTGTAAAAATTTTAAACCTGATACGAACATTATTAACAAGATTATGCAAATGATAAACTACAGCTATTTCTTCACCTTTTTTATTGGGATAATGTACGGCGCAAAGGTCTGTGAGAAAACGAAATTGAAGCGTAGGATCATCAAACAAAAATTGAAGCACTTTAAGATTTAAATCTTTGTGAGCGGTGAATGTAAGCATACCATAAGGCTCATCCCAATCATAAACATCTTCACCGAATTTTTCAGTTAAATGTTGCCGTATTATTTCATTGGTTAATGACATAAATTAATATGAAAATTGCTCAATGTGAAAAAATTTGAAAATTGAAAATTTTATTGTCTTTTGCCTATTGCCTATTCACAACTCACAACCCTATTCTATTCCATAACTATTCATTAAATCTTTATATCTCTCAGAATTTCTTCTTCGCAAACTTTCTTTGCCAACTAAATCCTGCACTTTCATAAACCCATCTAAAACTGCTTCGGGGCGTGGAGGACAACCGGGCACATAAACATCAACCGGAATAATTTGATCAATTCCCTGCAACACTGCATAAGAATCGAATATGCCGCCGCTGCTGGCGCAGGCACCCATCGCTAAAACCCAGCGTGGCTCTGCCATTTGAAGGTAAACCTGTTTTACAATCGGCGCCATTTTTTTTGCAATAGTTCCCATTACCATTAATAGATCGCATTGGCGTGGAGAAAAACTTACTCTTTCTGAACCGAACCTTGCAAGGTCATAATGAGAAGCCATTAACGCCATAAATTCAATTCCGCAACAACTTGTTGCAAATGGTAAAGGCCAAATGGAATTTTTTCGTGCAAGGCCAACCACATCATTCAATTTAGTTGCAAAAAAACCTTCACCCGCAAAACCTTCGGGGCCTTTTGCCAAAGCAATCGGCGCTTCTATCGGTTTGTTATTAGTATTATATTGAACAGGACGTGCCATTTTTTTTAATTTATAATGTGCCAATTAGCTAATGTGCTAATTAGCAACTTTTATTTATTTTAAGTTTTTATTTCGTTACTCGCATTTGTAAAAATTATCACATCAGCTAATTGGCTAATTACTTTTATTCTTCCCAATGCAATGCTCCTTTTTTTATTATATAAATAAATCCGGATAAAAACAAAGCCACAAACAAAACAATCGCTGCAAATCCGTGCCAGCCCAGCTCCCGAAAATTTACCGCATAAGGATAGAAAAAAATAACTTCTACATCAAAGAGCACAAACAATATTGCGATTAAAAAATATTTTATTGCCATTGGTCTTCGTGCATTTCCATGCGATTCGATGCCGCTTTCAAAGTTTTCAAGTTTCTCCGCTGTTTTTCTTTTTGGGCCAAATACATGGGTTAATGTAATAATGCCACCCACCAAAATAATTGCAAATATTAACTGAATGCCTATTGGAAAATAATCTGTGGGGCTATTGCCGTATGCAGCTGCCTGCAAAAAAAATATTTGTATCAATATTGAAAAATATTATATGCAAAAATACAACAGGATGCTCAATTTTCCATAATGATTGAATGGCTGAAACAGAATTAAAACAATTTGTTGTAATAATTATTGTATAAAAATATTTTGTAAAAAACTTGAAAAAAAATATCTATTAAGTTTTACGTTTATTCATTTTTTATTTGCCCAATAATCGGCAACGGAAACATCGTCTGCAATAGCAAGTGATATTTTAAAAAGTCTGGAATATTCAGGAATCTTTTGATAATTTTTCATATCTTCTTTTGTTGCGAAAGTGGTAACATATATGTGTTTTAAAACACCACTATCACGGGCTGAAACATTTACTCCCCATTCAAAATCTTTTACAAAAGAACTTTTCGATAAATCGCGATACACATTGTTCAATGCCTGGATGCTGTCTGCCGGGGCATCCGGCTTAAAAGTTATAATAACAATATGCCTAAAAACAGTGTTATTATTTTGCGCGCTTAAATTATTTACAAATAAAAAAATAAACGCAGCTAAGAATAAAAATTTAAAAAAATTTTTGGCCATGTGATTAGTTTAGAATTGTTAAGCTACTAATTTTTTTATTAATCGCTTAAAACATGA
>JAICZH010000110.1 GCA_025933775.1 Chitinophagaceae bacterium | reverse complement strand
TACCGTTACTCATTACTTTACTCATCAATGCAGAGTATTCTGTAGAAATATCTTTATCATCAAAACTGAGAATATTTTTAAAGCCCATCACATCTTCATAAAAATTTACCCACTTGTTCATCTGGTTCCATCCAACATTTCCTACACAATGATCAACGTATAAAAGCCCCGTCTGTGTTGGATTGTAAGCGCTTTCCCATTTGCGATAGCCGGGCATAAAAACGCCGTTATAATTTTTTCTTTCAATAAAAAGGTGAACCGTATCGCCGTACGTATGAATGCCACTCATTACTACTTCACCATTTTCATCATTCAGTTTTGTTGGCTTCATATAACTTTTGCCGCCACGCTTTGTTGTTTCTTCCCATGCGCTTGTTGCATTGTTCACTTTTAACGCAAGCATCTTTACGCCATCGCCATGTTTATTTATATGTTGTGCAATGTCGCTGTCTTTTTGCAATGGAGTAGTTAATATAAATGTGAGTTTATTTTGCCTTATTACATAACTGGCTTTTTCTTTTATACCCGTTTCCGGGCCTGCATAAGCAAGCGATTGAAAACCGAAAGCGGTTTTATAATAATGCGCTGCCTGCTTTGCATTGCCTACATAAAATTCCACATAATCGGTGCCGAGCAAAGGCAAAAAATCAACGGTTGTATTTTGCTTTTTTTCTGGAGATAATATTGATGACATTGAAATATTTTTTACATTAAAAAATGTGAAAGGAGCTACGAAGATTTTTTTTGCAATACAAAATTAAAACTAAAAAATTATTGTAACGAATGCAGGAATAAAAGGTATTATTTTTTTAATGCCCACGAATGCACGAATGAAATGCGATTAAAATTACTTCTTTAATTTTTTTGTATATACTTAATCCAGTTCCCATAATTTATTTTTCTTTTTTTATTATTAAAAAAAGGGTTCATTTCTTTGTTCAGCCAATTTTCAGCTTCTTCATAAGTCGCATTACCATTTTCTATTGCTGATGTAATATTGCTTTGAGTGGTGAAATATAAAATCAGTTCGCTCTGAGAAAATTCAATTGTGTTTTTAAATTTCTCTTCCTTTATAAACGTAAATCCTTTGGGGTTAATATTTTCATTTTCCCAATTGTATGCATTGTTTCTTGGCGGCGATGGAAATTTATTTAAATAAACTTCCGGAAACCAATTTTTAAAATCCTCCACCTCCTGCATTTCCGATATGAAATAATTTTCATAAAGGATAAGAAAATTATTGGGTTTAAGAATACGATAAACTTCTTTTAAAAATTCATCAATGCGGAACCAATGCACTCCTGATGAAACTGTTATTAAATCAAAATAATTTTCGGCAAAGGAAGTATTTTCGGCAAAGGAAACGGAATATTTTATTTTATCATTTTGATATGCAAGATTGAGCATCTCCGTTGATGAATCAATGCCATAAATATTTTCAGCTATTGCTAACAATGCTTTAGTTGATAAGCCTGTTCCGCAAGCAACATCCAAAACTTTGTGAAGTTTTTTTTCAATTTTCAAAAAATTTTTTATTCGCCCGATTGTATTTGGATGAAAATAAGGGCGCCCGATTGCATATCTTTCTGCCGTGTTCTTTGGATTAAAATAATTAATGATGTTGGGATGTTTCAAGTTTGAATTTTGACAAATAGCTTTTTATATGCAGTGTTTTTTGGAAGTAACGGAATGCCACTCGTGATTTATCTGTGTCATTAAGAGGGCATTGTCAAACCTCACTGAACCTTTAGGAAAAATATTTTCGTTTTCAAAAAAGCTTGATTTTACTGATGTCACATTAAGTGGCTCAACTTTCCAGTTAAAAGTTTTAAGTTGTAGCCCGTCATATTTGTTGCCGTTTGGAGAATAACCAATCGCTCCTCCTTCAAAAAATTTTGATGCGTTATCAAGATTTTGAAAGATTGAATTGGAATTAAAGGTATCGGTTTTATTTGCATCAATTGAAATTGTTGTACCATCTGAACTTTTGAAAGCGATGTGATAAAGTCCGTCATTTTCTTTAATGTCAAATTTTGCGTGAAAATGTCGTCCAGGAAATATTCGTCCGCCTGCTAAACTGTTAATCACTGATGAGGTGTCTCGACGTGGAATAAAAACGCCCTCTTTTGTTTGTCCGTCTTCAGTCCATTCAACCGCAATACGATGTGCTGCATTTTCAGATGCAACGCTTATTAAACTCGGAAGTCCTTTTGGGCGAACTTGTTTTAGTCTGATTAAACAAATGCCAACTATTGCTTTGTTATTATAAATTTTGGGGCGGAAAGGGGAAGGAATAATTTTTTGAATGATATCTGCATCAACAGTAAAATTGGCTAAGATACGTCTATCAATTATTCCTTTTATGGTTGGAATTTTCATACTACTCGATTTTGCCATTGCATATAAACTCATAAATATACATAAGTTTTCTTCCCGTCAACAAACCATCAACTATTAATAATTTTTTTAAACCAATTCACTCTTTAATCTTTTTACCTTCGCATTCTTTTTTCTTTTTTAAAAAATTATATGCTGATAGAGCAAGCCAAAAGAACATTACGTTTAGCATTTCCCATTATTTTGGGAGAGGTGGCGCAAATGATGCTTGGGCTTATTGATACCGCAATGGTAGGCGCCGTAAGCTACCGGCATCTGGCAGCATCGGCTTTGGTAATAAGTGTTATGAATATTCCTTTCGTATTCGGCATTGGCATTACTATTTCCGTTTCGCAAATGGTTTCAATGGCGCACGGAAGAAACGATGGTAAATTAGTAAGCCATTATTTATTCAATGGTTTTTGGCTTTGCGCAATTGCTGCATTCATTATTTCCATAACCATCGAGCTTAGTAAAAATATTTTATTTCATCTCCACCAGGATGCTGTTGTAGCGCTGCTTGCTTTGCCTTATTTAAAAATTATGGGCTGGTCGGTAATTCCCATGCTTTTATTTTTAGCGTTAAAACAATTTACCGATGGATTGGAATTTACAAAAACAGCCATGATACTTTCGTTGCTGGCGCTTCCATTAAATGTATTTTTAAACTGGTTATTAATTTATGGAAACTGGGGTTTTCCCCGGTTAGAATTAGTGGGCGCCGGTTACAGCACTTTCATTACGAGAACAGTTATTTTTATTGCGCTTGCTCTGATTATTTTTTATCATGGCACTTTTCAAAATTATATTTCAGCAAGAAGTGAAGTATGGAAATTAAAATGGCATACGATTAAAGAGTTGCTTGCAATAGGCATCCCCAGCAGCTTTCAGATAACGATGGAAGCCGGCGCATTTGCGGTGTCGGGCATTTTAATAGGAACCATCGGCGCCATTGAGCAGGCTGCGCATCAGATAGCATTAAGTCTCGCTTCGTTAACGTTCATGGTTTCTATGGGATTATCGCAAGCCGGTTCCATCCGCACCAGCAATGCTTTTGGGCGCAGCGATTGGAAAGATATTAATTCCATTGGCACAAGCGCCATCATCATGGCTTTGCTGTATGGAAGTTGTTGCGCCATCATTTTTATTTTATTCAGAAATCAATTGCCTTTTATTTTTAATGATGAGATGCATGTGGTTGCTATGACAGCTTATCTTTTATTGTTCGCTGCTTTTTTTCAAATTTCTGACAGCACACAGGCAATCAGTGCGGGTTTGTTGCGTGGAATAAAAGATGTAAAAGTTCCTACCGTTTTTATTGGTATTGCTTATTGGGCAATAGGAATTCCGGCGGGTTGTGTGCTTGCATTTTATTACAACTTAGGCGCAGCGGGCATTTGGACGGGTTTTATTATCGGGCTTACTTTTTCTGCGGCTTTTTTAAGTTTTCGTTTTAGAAAAATGGTAAAGAACAAAAAACATTAGTTAATGATTTTTACAATAAAATTTCAAACGTTTATCTTGCAAAAAAAATTTAAATGAAGGCTGGCATACTCGGCGGCGGACAGTTGGGAAGAATGTTGCTGCAGGCAGCCGCAAATTATCCTGTAGAAACTTTTGTAATGGAAAATGATGATGAATGCCCTGCTGCGCATTTGTGCAATCATTTTACAAAAGGAAATATAAATGATTATAACGATGTTTATAATTTCGGTAAACAGCTTGATGCTATTACAATAGAAATTGAATCGGTGAATGTAGAAGCATTACAAAAGTTAGAAGAAGAAGGAGTAAAGGTTTATCCTAAGCCATCTTCATTAGCAATCATTAAAAATAAAATTCTTCAAAAAAATTTTTATGAATCAATAAATGTTCCTTCTCCAGCATTTATCATTACTCAAAACAAAAATGAATTAAAAAATCAAAAAAATTTTTTACCGGCAGTTCATAAAATTGCTATGGGCGGCTATGATGGCCGCGGAGTGGTGGTTATAAAAAATGAAAGAGAAATAGATAATGGTTTTGATGCGCCCGCAGTTTTAGAAAAAATGATACAAATCAAAAAAGAAATTTCATTAATTGTTGCCGTGAATGAAAAAGGCGAAACGGCTTTGTATCCTGCAGTTGAAATGATTTTTAATAAAGATTTTAATTTATTACAATACCAGCTAAGCCCGGCTGATATTGATGAAAAAATATTGTGGAAAGCAGAAGCCATTGCACTAACGGTTGTAAAAAATTTAAACAGTCCGGGAATTTTTGCTGTTGAACTGTTTATTGATACAAGCGATAATGTATGGGTAAATGAAACAGCGCCGAGAGTGCACAACAGCGGCCATCATACTATTGAAGCGAATTATTGCTCACAGTTTGATATGCTATGGAGAATATTGCTCGGTTATCCTTTGGGAAACACAAAAAGTATTTTATCTTCTGCAATGATCAATTTAATTGGGGCAGAAGGTTATTCGGGCAATGTACACTATGAAGGGCTTGAAGAGGTTTTAAAAATTGATAATGCATTTGTGCATTTATATGGAAAGAAGCAAACCCGCGCCGGGCGCAAAATGGGGCACGTAACGGTAATAAGCAATCAAACACAGGATCTCATTCATAAAGCAAACTTTATTAACAGAACACTGAAGGCGAAAACAATTCCTCCTTCAATTTTGAGTATATAACGAAACTGAAAAGTAGAGCCAAAAACCTCCCACCAATAATCATTAATTTTACTTCCTAAAAAAGAAAAGATATTGGCCGACATTATTAATTTATTGCCCGAAAATATTGCCAATCAAATTGCAGCCGGCGAAGTAATTCAGCGGCCCGCAAGTGCTGTGAAAGAATTGCTGGAAAATGCAGTGGATGCAGGAGCTACTGAAATTAAATTGTTTGTAAACGATGCAGGCAAAGCATTGATACAGGTAATTGATAATGGAAAAGGAATGAGTGAAACCGATGCCAGGATGAGCTTTGAGCGGCATGCCACTTCCAAAATAAAAAATATTGACGACCTGTTTCATATTAAAACAATGGGCTTTCGCGGTGAAGCGCTGGCAAGTATTGCAGGTGTATCGCAGGTAGAATTGAAAACAAAAAAACAAGGTGAAACTATTGGCACTTTCATTGAAATTGAAAATAGTGTTGTGCTTTCACAAGAGCCTGTTGCTACCAATGAAGGCACTAATATTTCAATGAAAAATTTATTTTTTAATGTTCCTGCGCGAAGAAATTTTTTAAAAAGTAATGCATCAGAATTAAAGCATATTGTTGATGAATTTATTCGTGTGGCGATTGCTTTTCCTAACATATTTTTTTCACTTACTTCCAACGGGCAGGAAGTTTTTCATTTGGAAAAAAGCTCATTAAAACAAAGGCTTATACAAATACTCGGCAATAATTATAACGCCAATTTAGTAAGTGTAAAAGAAGAAACGGATTACTTAAATATTTATGGTTTCGTGGGCAAGCCGGATACTGCAAGGAAAACAAGAGGCGATCAATATTTTTTTGTAAACAACCGTTTTATAAAAAGCGCTTACCTCAATCATGCGGTGATGAATGCTTTCAGCGATATGATTGCCAAAGACAGTTTCCCGATGTACACTTTGTTTATTGATCTCGATCCATCAAGGCTTGACATAAATGTGCATCCCACCAAACAAGAAATAAAATTTGAAGATGAAAAAATTATTTATGCATTTGTTCAGTCTGCCGTAAAACATGCGCTGGCACAATACAGCGTAATGCCTGCATTGGATTTTGAATTGGATGCCTCCATTCAACATAATGAAGCCGTCAGCCAGCCATTTACTGCCGATAAACAAAACGCAGCAGCAGGCACTTCGTTATATAAAACTTTTACACAAAAAAACCAGGCGCATTTTATCAATAACAAAAGTGATTTGGAACATTGGAATGTTTTTCCTGAAATAAAAAATGCTGTTAAAGAAAAAGCTGAAAATAATTTATTGCAAAATGAAAATAAAAACGCAAATACTTTATCATCTTTTGCAAAAGAAATTCATCAGGCCAAAACAAATAAAAAACCTTCATCAGAAGAATTCATACAAATACATAAAACATTTATTATTGCCGAAAATGAAAATGGGTTTATAATTATTCATCAGCAAAATGCGCATGAAAGAATTTTGTATGAACGTTTTGCAAATGCGATGAAAGGCAAGCCTATTGCGGTTCAGAGAAGTTTATTTCCTGTAACGATTGAAGTAACGCCTGCTGATGCGGTCTTACTAAACGAATTGATTGACGATTTAAATTTGTTGGGTTATCATGTGGAACCTTTTGGCAACAATACTTTTGTGATACAAGGTTCGCCAGGCGATGTGCCCGATGGAAATGAAAAAGCTTCGCTTGAAAAAATGCTGGAGCAATTCAAGCATTTTAGCATGGATATAAATTTTAGCAAGCGTGAAAAATTATTGCGTTCAATGGCATGGCAACAATCAGTAAAAGCAGGAATTTTTTTAAATGAAAAAGAAATTAAATCTTTGGTCGAAGATTTATTTGCCTGCGAAATATCAAATACAACTCCTAACGGCAAACCCGTTTTTCTTGAATTTAAAAAAGATGAATTGGATAAAATGTTTGGAAGGTAAAAGCCCATCCTCCCGATAATATCGGGACTCCGAAGGGAAGAGAACTAACTTAATCAATACATTTATTATATGAAAATTGAAGATCTAAATGAATTACCGGAATGGGATGAGAATGAATTTCGTGATGATGAAGATGAAGGCGAAGAATGGAAACCTAATCCCACAAAGGATTTATGCAAAGCGATGTACGAACAATGGAACCAGGTAATGATTGTTTTGAAAGCTGCATTTGAGAGTATGAAAGAACCCGCAGCCGATAATTTATTCCCTAAAGATTATATTGAAGATCATAAAGCGAGGTTGCTTGGTGATGCGTATGAAGTTGCCGTTAAAATAAGAAGTTCGGAAGCAGGCTTATATATTATACGAATGGAAAATGCAGCTATCATAAGAAAGAATGCACAGTTTATAAAAATTGCTACCAATGCTTTTATTGAAGATGATTTGATGGAAGAACAATACCGGCTCGTGATACGCAAAGAAATAGATAACTTCCGCGAATTGTTTAAACAATGGGTAGCGTCATTTCAGAAAGATGATTGCGAAGATGAATGGGGATTGTTTTTGTAATATTTAAGAAGTATCTAAAGCCTGTTAAAAATCAATTCCCGACCAGGTTTTTTTCTTTTTCTCATATTTTTCATAATCAAATTTATAAAGACGACCCGGCCTATGTGGTACATTTTTTTCGTCTTCACCTATATCCACCAAAAAATCCATTGCAAAAAATTTCTTGCGAAAATTTCTTCTATCCAGCTTAATATTTAAAATAGCTTCGTATAAATTTTGCAATTCTCTTAAAGAAAATTTATTAGGCAAAAGGCTAAGCCCCAGCGGATGCTCCTGCACGCGTTTTTGAAGCCACAGATAACATGTATCAAATATTTTTTGATGATCAAATGCGAGGTCATTTATACTTTCCACTTCATGCCAGTGCAATTCATTATCGAGAATTTTTAAACGATGGTGCTGAATATTGATGAGTGAGCAATAAGCAACAGTAACTACTCTTCCCGCAGGATGGCGGTTCACTTCTCCAAATGCATGTACCTGCTCCAGGTAAACATCATTAAGGCCGGTTCTTTGTTTTAAAATATGATAAGCCGCGGCGTCAAGGTCTTCATGAGGCTTTACCAAATCGCCGAGCAATGACCATTGGCTTTGGTATTTTTTTAAATTGGACCGGATCAATAAAACTTTAAGTTTGTTTTCATCGAAACCAAAAATTACACAATCAACCGAAAGACCTACCCGGTTAATGCTTTGCACTTCCGACTGGATTTTTTTGAATGTCTTAATGTTTTTTGGAAAATTTTCTCTTAAATCTGGTTTCATAAAAAGTAATAGGTATAAAGAATTATTTAAATAAATGAGATCATCATAAAAAAATTTAGAAAGAAATGATTAATTTTCTTTTATCACTTTTATGTTTTGTATTTGCTGCGATTCAACAACAGTAAGCAGGTAAACGCCTTTTTCAAAATTTTGCATTCCGTCAATTTCAATTTTATTATTTCCTGATAATAAATTTTCCACTTGCTTCAATAATTTACGGCCACTCATGTCAGTTATAATGATTGTTGCCTTGTCTTGCATGGGAGATTGTATTTGCAATACCAGCTTATCTTTAAATGGATTGGGCGTTGCCTTTATAAATTCTTTTTGAGCAGATGTATTTATTTTTATTATTGAACTAATAGAAAAGTTGCCATCTTCATCTACACTTTTTATTCTATAAAAATAGGTTCGTGAAATATCCGAAGCAATGTTATCGGAAAATGAATATGTTTTTTCTCCGGATGCTTTTATTTGAGAGATAGGAACAAAGTTTTGGCCATCTTTGCTTCGCTGCAATTCATAATATTTCAGATTTTGTT
>JAICZH010000040.1 GCA_025933775.1 Chitinophagaceae bacterium | reverse complement strand
CCAACAAAAAATAATTTTTACCCAGGCTTTACAAACTTTGCAAAGTAATGTAACCGAATGGCTACATAAATACGTGATACAATCGCCAATAAACGGAACGGTGATTTTCACATTGCCTTTGCAGCAAAATAAATTTATTGAGCAGGGAAAATTGTTAGGATACATCAATCCGCCGGATAGTAAATTTTATGTTGAAATATATTTGCCTCAAAATAATTTTGGTAAAGTAAGCGCCGGAATGCCTGTGCAGCTTCGCTTTGATGCATATCCTTATCAGGAGATTGGATTTGTAAAAGGCAAATTAGATTATATTTCTTCTATTGCTACCGATAGTGGTTTTCTTGCAACAGTTCATTTGAGCAATGGTCTTACTACCAATTTAAAAAATACCATTCAATATAAAAATGGCCTCACTGCACAAGCGCTTGTTATCACAAAAAATATGCGACTCCTACAAAGATTGTATTATAACATTGTAAAGTCAACTTCGGTGGGAAAATGAATTTTGAGAATAGAAAAATAAAAGTAGTATTCACCGGCAATTGTAATTATGCTTTAACAAAGTGCAGTTACAAAATGAATTGACTATTTTTTATTTGATGAAGCTCGTGCAAAAATGTTTTTGTAGATGGATATACATTTTTAAAAACTGCATAATATTTTTTATAAATTTTAAAGTTATCGCTATTGGGCTTTATAATAATGTGCGCATTTTGAGGTAATGAATCGTAACCGGCAATAATTTTTAATGCCTTCATGCAAAGCAATGCTGCGCCGATAGATGAGGCATCTTCAGTTTGCACCAGACAAAGGTTTTTACCCGTTATGTCCGATAAAATTTGCATCCAGGTTTTGGAGTGAATGAAACCGCCGCTTACATTTAATTGCTTTATGGGCGCTGTTGTTGCTTCTAATATTTCTACAATATTTTTCAGGGTAAAACAAATTCCTTCGAGCGCTGCTCTTAAAAAATATGCATTGGTATGAAATGATTTTATTCCTAAAAAAATTGCGCTTGCTTTTTCATCCCATACCGGCGCCCGCTCGCCGTACAAATAGGGCAGGCACATAAGCCCGTTGCATCCGACGGGTATTGCTTCAATTGTTTTAAAAAATTTTTTATAATCATTCTCAGAGGGGTTGGCATTGTTTAAAAAATTTTTAAATAACCACGGTAAAATATTTCCACCATTATTTATGGGAGCGCCACTTATAAATTTTTTTTCGTCTAAAATATAATTAAAGATCATGGACTCATAATTTACAATTGGCTTGTTGATTGCAATTCTTACAGCGCCGCTTGTTCCAATAGTAAGCGCTGCTATGCCATGGTTAATTACGTTCGTTCCAAGGTTGGCAAGGCAGCCATCACTGGCGCCAATACAAAAATTGCTATCGGCTGAAACATGCATGGCTGCTGCTATTTCACGCGGAATGTCCTTTCGGATAAAGTGGGTAGGAGCGGCCTCAGAAAGTTGTGATTCAGTGATGCCGCAAAATTGCAATGAAGGAGTATGCCATTTTTTATTTTCAATATTGAATAAGCCCGTTGCTGATGCAATGGAATAATCTATTTCATATTTATTAAATAAACGAAACCATATAAATTCTTTAATAGAAATAAATTTAAACGCTTGTTTAAATATTTTTTTTTCATTTACTTTCAGCCATTTTATTTTGCACAGCGGCAACATAGAATGAATGGGAGCCCCTGTTGATTTATAAATATTTTCTCCTTCCAGTGAATTTCTTAATGCTTCAGCAATTTTTTCACTTCGTGTATCTTCCCATGTAATTAGCGGAGTAAGCAGCTTATTCTTTTTATCAACAACCAGCATGCTGTGCATGGCAGCACTTATACTAACGGTAACGGGTAAACGCTTTTTTTTAGCGACAACTTTTTTTATGCACTCAATAAAAGCTTTCCATATTATTTCCGGATTCTGCTCGGCATAACCTGTTTGCGGGCAATCGGTTTTATAAAACACTTGCGAAATGGCAACAGGTTTCGCTTTGCTATCTAACATTACAGCCTTTGTACTCCCTGTTCCAATATCAATTCCAATAATATATTGATTCATCTCGGTTCTTTTTGTATCGTTTCGAAAATATAAAAAAAATTATGAGTACTATTTATAAAGCTATTATATTTATATCTTAATCCTTTTTCAACCTGAAACAATTTTAGGATACTGCTTTCGTTAAATGTGTAAAAGTTTATAAAAAAATAATACCAACTTTTAAACCAAAACTTCTTAAATAAACAATCATGAATTTTTTTGACAGCTCAGTTATACATTTCCTGAATGGATTTTCGCAGAAGTCATTTTTTTTTGACAGGATGATGAATTTTCTGGTAGATAATTATTTTCTCAAAGGAGCAATGGTAGTAGCTGTGTTCTGGTATTTATGGTTTCGTAAAAGTGTCAACACTAACAAAGTGAGGGAAGGAATTGTTATCACAATTATTTCATCGTTTATTGCAATAATACTTGGCAGGCTTTTAGCGTTGACGCTTCCATTCAGGGTGAGGCCTGTGTATGATCCTTCGGTAATTTTTTTAAAACCTTACCGGTTTGGCGCTTATGACTTAGGTAACTGGAGCTCATTTCCCAGCGACCATGCCATTATGTATTTTGCTTTAGCAACCGGTATTTTTCTGATTTCAAAAAAACTCGGTATTCTTACTTATTTATACACTTTTTTTGTGGGTTGTTTTCCCAGAATGTATATGGGGCTTCATTATCCCTCTGATGTTTTAGTGGGCGCTGTAATTGGGGTGGTAATAGCGCTTAGTGTTTCAAAAGCCAAAATATTTTTTCCACTTGTGAAAAAAATACTTCATTTTTCTGTAAGCCGTCCCGGAATTTTTTATGCTTTATTTTTCCTCCTTTCTTATCAGATATCCGATATGTTTGAAGAAACCCGTGCTATTGGCGAATATTTTTTGGAGATATTTCATAAAGTAATATGAGCATTTTCAAATTCAATTGAACATAATAAAAAAAAAATTCAAATTACCAAAGCGGATACAGCTAACTAACGGTAACGCCTACTCGAAAATATTTTCTTGCAAAAAATTATACTAATTCTATTACCGTTATCTCCGGTAATATGCCCACTCTTCCCGGATAACCTATAAAACCAAAGCCAGGATTTACATATAATTTTTGTTTGCCTTCTTCATACAGGCCATCCCATTCTTTATAAATATATTGTACAGGGCTCCATTTAAAACCGGGAATTTCAACGCCAAATTGCATTCCATGCGTGTGGCCGCTTAATGTAAGATCCACATCGGCATATTCGGGACGCACCTGTGCATCCCAATGGCTGGGATCGTGGCTTATTAAAATTTTAAAAGGATATTTTTCTGCGCCGGCATAGGCTTTGGCCATGTTACCATATCTTGGAAAGCGTGCTTTCGCGCTCCAGTTTTGAATGCCTATCAATCCAATTTGTTGTCCATTTTTTTCTAATGCCACATGTTCATCCATCATCAACCGCCAGCCCATATCTTTATGTACCCTTTCAAGATTTTTTAAATTTTGTTCTTTGGTAATTCCATCCTGCGGCCAATGTGTATAATCGCCGTAATCATGATTACCAAAAGTAGAATACACGCCCATCGGCGCTTTTACTTTATTAAATACATCCATGTAATCTTTCATTTCGCTGGTTTTATCATTTACCAGGTCGCCGCTGAAAATAATGAGGTCAGCATTTTCTGCCATTATTTTTTCAACTCCGTGTATTACGGCTTTTTTATTGGTAAAGCTCCCGGCGTGAACATCGCTGAAATGAACAATTTTTAATCCTTTAAAAGCTTCGGGAAGATTATCAAATTTTAATGAAAGCCTTTTTACCTGGTAATTATATTTATTGCTGAAGCCATAAATTAAACTTCCGAAAAGCGTACTGCCTGCGGCAAGCCCGAGCCAGCTTAAAAAAATAGAGCGACTGATACCATCTTCGGTGATTACTTCTCCTTCAGTATTTCTAAAAAGAAGTTTGCCTGCAACCCACTGTATTACCCTTCTTACATCATCTACCAAAAAGAAAACGATTGCAATAAACTGTGCAAGAAATAAACCAATAACAGTTGCAAAAAGATAGGTTCTTACTTTTTTGGGTAAAAAATCAGAACCCGTAAAAACAAAGATCAGAAATCCGGCAACAGCGAGTGCAGAAATGATCCAGTAAATAAAAAAAATAATTGCCCGTGCTTTGGGAGAAGCAGAATGGCTTACCGTTTTTATTGCCTGGAAAACATAAGCATCCAGCAACAACATGATCACAACAATAATTAAAGCTCCAAGAGGTGTACGCATAACTTATCCTTTTTAATTGCACAAATTTATGTGCGAATTACACGAATTACACGAATTAGCAAATGAAAGAAATATATTTTTGATAAAATATTTATTATACAAACGGATAGCAATAATGTTTTTCATTCATATAATTCCGCCTTCATAATTCGTGTTATTAGTAATTTATAAATTCATTCAATTGTTCATTAATTCCTTTTAAAGTGTCTTCATTTAAAATTCCGTTTAATTCTTCTTCATATTAATTTTAAGCAAAAATAAATGTTAGAAAATGGTTGATTAATAAAATCCTTTTGTGGAAAGATTGTTCTCTAATTTTATGCCTAATATTTAAATTTGCCGAATGGGTAAAATTATTGGAATAGCGAATCAAAAAGGAGGAGTTGGAAAAACAACTACTGCAATAAATCTTGCAGCAAGTCTTGCTGTACTCGAATACAAAACTTTATTAGTTGATGCCGATCCGCAGGCCAACAGTACCACCGGCGTGGGTTTCGACCTGCACAATGTGAACAAGGGCGTGTATGATTGCATGGTAAATGATACAGCCGCAAAAGAAGTTATTTTAAAAACTGAAATTCCTTATCTTGATTTAATACCATCGCACATTGATTTGGTAGGCGCCGAAATTGAAATGATCAATTATCCTGACAGAGAAAGCGTTTTAAAAAATATTTTACGCGATATAAAAGATCAATATGATTTTATTATTATTGATTGCTCGCCATCACTTGGATTAATAACTGTAAATGCGCTCACCGCCGCAGATAGTGTGTTGGTGCCGGTTCAGGCCGAATTTTTTGCATTGGAAGGCTTGGGTAAATTATTAAACACAATTAAAATTGTTCAAAACAGGCTCAACACTTCTTTACAAATTGAAGGCTTATTAATGACGATGTACGATGGAAGGCTTCGCCTATGTAATCAGATTGTAAGCGAGGTGCGGCGCCACTTTGAAGATTTGGTTTTTACCACAATTATTCATCGCAACACGAGATTGAGTGAAGCGCCGAGCTTTGGCAAGCCCGCTATTTTGTATGATGCAGAAAGCAAAGGAGCTATTAATTATCTAAATCTTGCAAAAGAAATTTTGCAACGAAATAACATGACTAAAATTCATCAGAAAGAAAGAGTGATGGAACATCCGTAAGTAATGAATAGAATTTTTTTAGTAAAAAAATAAAATGATACAAAATAAAAAAGAAGCATTGGGAAAAGGCATCCGGTCTTTATTGCAAAATATAGATGCCGATCTTTCTACCACTGCAAATAATTTAAAAAAAGAAACACCTGAAAAATTAAATTCATTTAATACACGCATTCCGCTTCATCTTATTGAAGCCAATCCGCATCAGCCGCGCCACGATTTTGATGAAACTTCATTAAGTGAATTGGCTGCATCAGTAAAAATGCACGATATTATTCAGCCGCTTACCGTTACAAAATTATCCAATGGAAAATACAGAATTATTGCAGGCGAAAGAAGATACCGTGCTGCTAAAATAGCCGGCCTTGCTGATGTTCCCGTTTATATACGGGAAACCAAAAATTCAAAAATGCTGGAGCTTGCGTTGCTCGAAAATTTGCAACGCGAAGATTTGAATGCAATAGAAATTGCTTTAAGCTATAAACAATTAATGGATGAATTGGATTATACACAAGAGCAGCTTGCAGAGCGGATGGGAAAAGAAAGAAGTACCGTTACTAATTACATTCGTCTTTTAAAATTGCCACCTGATATACAGGCTGCCGTACGCAATGGAATTATAAGTATGGGCCATGCAAGGGCGTTGGTAAATGTAGATGCAGTGGATAAACAATTATATATCTTTAATGAAATAAAAAATAAAGAATTATCCGTAAGGCAAACCGAAGACCTCGTAAGAAAATTATATACGTCCAAAGAGCCTGTTAATAATCTGGTAAAAGCCGCACTGCCGCCGACTTTAAAAAAAATTGAAGATAATTTAGCATCTCATTTCAGCACCAAAGTGAAAATGATTCAAAATAAAAAAGGAGCCGGCAGCATTACGTTAGATTATTATTCGACCGAAGAATTAAATGCTATTTTAGAAAAGATGCAGGTTCCGGTAGATTAAGTTTATGCTAAAATCAATTGTACTTTTTGGCGGATTTTTTTTTCTTTTCATGTTACATGATATAGAAATATTTGCACAACAAAAAGATACATTGCAGCAAACAAAAGATACATTAATTATAAAACCAAATGGCAAAGCAGATACAACTGCAAAAAATTTAGCTGCAACAGATACTACCGTTAAAAAGAAAAAAATATACAATCCAAAAGTAGCTACTCTTCGCTCTGCAATAATACCTGGCTGGGGACAGGCTTACAATAAAAAATATTGGAAAATCCCCATCATCTATGGCGCATTGGGAACTACTACCGGCATATTTTTTTATAATTTAAAAAATTACAAATTATTAAGACACGCTGTTGTTTTACTTTCCGATACCATACCAGGCAATGATAACCAGGTGGCTGCTTTTGTGAGAGGATTTTCTTTAGAATCGGTAAGAATGTACCGGAATGAATTCAGGCAAAGTATTGATTACTCAGTTTTATTTTTCCTGGTTTTCTGGGGATTGAATGTGGTGGATGCCAATGTTGACGCACATTTGAAAGGGTTCGACGTAAGCCCCGATGTAAGCATGAAAATTAAGCCTATGCTCATTTCAGGAAACAACGGACCGGGAATTTCATTTGTATTTTTTTTTAAAGACAATCATAAAAAACTTTCATTGCCTTTACCATAATTTTTTTAACTCCCTTCCTATTGTTATCATAAATCTAAATTATATGGTATTTAATTCGTGTAATTCGTGTCATGTAATTCGTGTAATTCGTTTTAATTTGTGTAATAAAAAAATATGAATATCGCTTTATTAGGTTATGGTAAAATGGGTAAAGCCATTGAAGAAATTGCGTTGCAAAAAGGACATAACATTGTTTTGAAAATAAATGATGAGAACCTGCACGAACTAACGGCAACGGCTATACGAAAAGCGGATGTTGCCATAGAATTTACCAATCCGCAAAGCGCCGTGCATAATATTTTATTTTGCTTTGATGCAGGCGTGCCAATAGTTTGCGGAACCACAGGATGGCTGAACGAAATGAATATGATTGAGCAAAAGTGCAAAGAAAAAAACGGAACTTTTTTATATGCAAGTAATTTCAGCATTGGCGTAAATATTTTTTTTGAACTGAATAAAAAGCTGGCATTGCTGATGAAGCAACAATTGAATTATAATGTGAGCATCGAAGAAACACATCATACCGAAAAAAAAGATGCGCCCAGCGGAACAGCGATTACACTTGCGGAAGAAATTATAAAAACTTCACAACAAAAAAATAAATGGGTGAACCATATTGAAGCAGCTTCCGATGAGCTTTCAATTATAAGCAAAAGAATAGATCCTGCAGCGGGAACTCATTCTATAAAATATAGTTCTGATGTGGACGATATAGAAATTATTCATACAGCGCACAACCGTAAAGGCTTTGCAGCCGGAGCGGTGCTTGCAGCAGAATTTATTCAAAATAAAAAAGGAATTTTTTATATGAAAGATGTGTTGAATTTTTAAAAAAACTTTTGGAAAGTTGTAAACTTTCCAAAAGTTAGCTATTCGCATAAATCAAAAAACCCACTTTGCAGTGGGTTCATTTTTTTCTTATAAAATTTATTTTAAAAGTTATATGCAAAACGCAGCCCTATTTCACCAATGGTAGAGCCATTCTTACTAAAGGCAAGATATTTTAACGCAATATCAAAATTGGGACTTACATAATACCCGATACTCGGAGCATAGGCAAAGGCGCCGCCACCACCGCTTGTTGTAGAAAAAGCATAGCCTAATTGTGCATGGCCATAAAGCTGTTCGCTTCCGAGATTAAATTTAGCGCCCGCTAAAAGTGGCACAAAACCGAAGCTGCTGCCGCCAAGTGATTTCTTAACTGAATAATTTTCATAACCGCCGCTTACCGTAATTTTCAATCCTTCGGTGGCAGCAAAATCTGCTTGTAAATCGCCTCCCACCGCAAATGATAAGCCAGAAGTGGTTGGTATGCCTGCATTTGCAGCAATACTTATCATCGCTTTTTTTTGCGCTTGCGCTGCCGCAACTGAAAACAAGATAACGGCCAGCATTAAAATTGTTTTTTTCATGTTTTGATTTTTCGTTAATAATTGAGTTAGTAAAAATAATAACAACAACTGTTATTATTTTCATGGCACAAATATGTAATATTAAATTTAAAAATGCAAACCTTTGTGCAAAGTTTTAAAAAGTTTATAGCTTTCCAAAAGTTGCGTTGTTTTTGCAATGGCTCAAAAATAATAAGCGAGCTCAATTCCTGCGCTGCCTATCACATATCCGTATTGATGGGTATATTGTCCAAATCCTGTGTAGTTGCCTGTTAGTTCCAGTTGATTGGTGATATTGTATCCGATTGCAGGGACAAAACAAAAAACAGTTCCCACATTGCGAACCGTTGGAATGCCAACACCGGCTTGCCCTGCAATAAAAACTTTGGTTTCAAAATGATATTTAAAACCTCCTAAAACCGGTACGAAGGCAATACCTTCGCCACCTCCCTTTCTTAAAAACTGGTAGTATCCCGCATTTAACGTAAGCAGAAATTTTTGTGAAGTTGAAAGTTCGGCTTTTATATTTGCCCCAACCGTAACCGAATATACCGAACTAAAAATACCGACCGGCACGCCTAAATTGATACCAGTTCCAAAATATATTTTTTTTTCAGAAGCCTGCTGTCCTTTCACAGAAGCAAACAACATTGTAAAAAAGATTACTACAATAATTTTCATTTTAAATTAATTAGTGATAAGTAAACGTAAAATTCTTTCAAAAAATTTTAAGCCATTTTATTATTTAAAAAATAAAGCCGTATCAAAAATTTTTGACACGGCTTTTATCATAATTAAAAAATTATTCTATCGGAATTATTTTTTTGGAAACCTGTAATGCAATCCAAACATAAGGGCATTATTTTTTACTTTTATGCCTTCCATATCGCTTCCTTTACCAATATCGCTTAAGCCTAATTGATAACGGGCATCAATACCAAAACCATTTTGTAAAGTATAACCAGCGCCAATAACACCAGCGATTTCGGTTGACTTAAATTCATCCTTAATGTCTTGAGTGCCGTCTGAAGATTTATCTTTAGCTGATGCTAAAAAACTAATCTGCGGACCCAGAACAATAGAAAATCCATCTTTTATATATTTGGCTAAAACCGGTACGCTTACATAGCTCAAATTCAATTTTTCATTATCTCCTCCATCGGAAGATTGAGAACCGAGCAGAGAATACAACACTTCCGGTTGAACAGCAAAGTTCTCCGAAACGCCGATTTGAACAAATGCGCCTCCATAAAAACCAATTTTTGATTTCGAAGAAATGCTTATGCCATTTCCTGAAAATTTAATATTGCACCCGCTTTGATTCCAAAACTTGTTTGCCCTTGTGCCTGTACCGTCGCTATTGAAATAAAAATAACGGCCAGCATTGAAATTGTTTTTTTCATTTTTTGATTTTTCGTTAATAATTGAGTTAGTAATAAAATAGGAAATAATAAGCAGTTATTATTTTCATGACACAAATATGTAATATTAAATTTACAAATGCAACCCTTTAGTAATCTTTTTTTTATTGTGAATGTGGGTAAAAAGTTATTGTATGTTCTCAAGCATTTCTGTTGTCATCAATGAAAGATCAAAATGAGGTTTCCACTTCCAGTCTTTTTTTGCAACACTGTCGTCAATACTCTGCGGCCAGCTTTCGGCAATCGTTTGGCGATAATCAGGTTCATAAATAATTTTAAAATCAGGAATGTGTTTTTTTATTTCATCTCCGATTTCTTTTGGTGAAAAACTCATTCCCGAAATATTGTAGGAGGTGCGTACGGAAATATTTTTTGCATCGGCTTCCATCAATTCAATGGTTGCCCGTATTGCATCGGGCATATACATCATAGGCAGGTATGTATTTTCTTTTAAAAAACATTTATATTTTTTTTGTTCAAAAGCATCATAAAAAATTTCAACTGCATAATCGGTAGTGCCGCCGCCAGGCTGGCTTTTATAACTAATAAGTCCCGGATAACGCAGGCTTCTTACATCAAGGTTATAACGATGATTATAATAATTGCACCAAAATTCTCCGGCGTATTTACTGATTCCATACACCGTTATTGGTTCTATAATGGTTTGTTGCGGGCAATTTTTTTTGGGTGATGTAGGCCCGAAAACTGCGATGCTGCTGGGCCAATACACTTTATGGATATTTTCTTCTTTTGCAATTTCCAGTACATTGAGCAGGCTTTGCATATTTAAATGCCATGCCAGGTTGGGATTTTTTTCGCCGGTAGCAGAAAGAATTGCAGCAAGCAAATAAATCTGCGTAATGTTTTGCCTGATAACTTGCACATGCAACATTTCTTTATTCATTACATCAAGGCTTACATAAGGCCCTGTTCCTTTCAGCAATTCATTTTCTTCGCGAAGGTCGGATGCTACAACTTGTGCTCCGCCATAGATTCGCCGAAGCTCCAGTGTAAGTTCCACTCCTATTTGCCCACAGGCGCCTATCACTAATATTTTTTCTTTTATCATAAAATAATTATTGCAGCAAAATAAGATGGAAAAATAACAGCACAAAATATGCGAAGGAATTAACGCAATCGTTGGCGTTGTTAATAATTACAAATTTTCTTCACGAAACGATTTTATTTATTTCTTTACTTCAAAGAAAAAGATAGTATTACCACATAAGCCATTTCGCGATAAACCTTGTATCACTATTGCATATTTGCCCGCAACGTCCGAAGTATAAAAATGAATGTCTTTTGATTTTCCCGGTTCAATTATAATTTTCGGCAACCATTGTAAAACATTCCTGAAATCGGGAATATGGCTCTGGCGCTGGGTTTCGCTGTTATACACCGGCGAATAAAATTCTCTTTCGTTTAGTAAGCCATCATAATCAATGATAGCTCCATCAGGTTCATAATCGGCCATATTTTTTTTATAAGAAGTCCAGCTTACAATGCCATTAAAAACTGAACGCCCTAAAAAATATTTTCTGTTAATCACTTCAAGCTTGTATAATTTTAAAGGGTCCACTTGCATGAATTTATCAATATCAATAACTGGCACACCATCTAATAAAATAAGCGGATCGGTTTTCATCATTTCGTGATCGGCAAAATCAAATACTTTAATATGAAATTTATTTTCTCGTTTCCTCACATCCACCAATGTTACATATTCTCTCAGCACTTCTTCCATAGTGGTAAAGCGTTTATAATTATCTAATAAATATTGTGCATCAGTTTGTGTGTAAAATGATGATGTATCCATTTGTGTTTCGGCAAAATGTTGTAATTCTTTTTTTGAATAAATATTTTGAACCTGCATGCCAATGCTGTGCTGCAATAAAGTTGCAGCGTAATTTTTAGGCAATGAAAAAAACGGAAAAGGTTTGTTTGAAAATTCTTTACTGAACGGATCATTTACATTTATTGTATAATCATTATTATTTTTTTGATTGGCTTCAACTATAAGTGATGAATCATAATAATTTTTTAATTCAAATTGTATTCTTCCTGCAGTGTCGCTTGTACAAGTGCTGAAACCTTTCATGTATCCCGGCACAGATATAAAAGTTTCAATGCCGGCTGCCGGCATCATCGTTTTAATATTGATAACATTTCCTGTTACTAATAATCCATTATACTCCGGCACAAATTCAAAATATGGTTTTACATCATTAAGCACATTTTCCCATTTAAATCTTCTCCATCCATTAATGAGCATCACATTATCCAATGCTGTATTGGTTTTAGCATCATCATTTAAAAAATAATAATCAGGGTTTTCAATGTAACCTTTCAAATCGGATGTGAGCAGTAGATAACTACTGATTGATTCATCATTCAATTGTTGCAGTGAATCAATTTTATAAACAGACATGGAAAGGCTTGCAGAATCATTTGTCTCTGTATCATCAACTCCTACTTGCACATTTACTTTACTTCGTGTATGGTACACCGTTAGATCGGTGTGTACATTTATTTTTAATTGCTTCGCCGGTTTTTTAAAATATAATCTTTCACACACAGGAATTTTTTGTTGATTAAA
Source organism: Chitinophagaceae bacterium (assembly GCA_025933775.1). Taxonomy (GTDB): domain Bacteria; phylum Bacteroidota; class Bacteroidia; order Chitinophagales; family Chitinophagaceae; genus Ginsengibacter. The sequence goes on along the minus strand of JAICZH010000040.1, from coordinate 14,870 downwards.
AATGGTAATTACTGAAATGCCATCTCCTAAAATATTTTTATCAATAATAAAATCTGCAGCGCCGTTTTGTAATGCAGTGGTAAGAAATTTTTTTTCAACCTCGTTTGAATGAATAAATAAATAAACTTGCTGTTGCTTCGGATCATTGCACTTTACTGATACATAAATTTTATTCAAAGAATCCGTTACATGCATTGCATAACCGATGGAATATGCGGTGGGCAAGGCTTTGGTAACAATCACTCCGGAATCGGATTTTACAAAAGCAGTGTAATGATGATTTGCTAAAGGAGTAAATTTAAAAGTACCCATTCCATCATGTATTGGTTGAAACTTGTCAATCGTATCAGCATTATCAAGAAGATAACCTGTGAAATGTATTCCTTCGCCATAAATATTCGTTGCTTTAAATGCAACCACTGAAGGAATATTATTGACCAGGTTTCCGCCTTCAGGAAAAAATTGAATTGTAAAATCAGCAGACTTTTTTATTGCAGGCCTGATTAATTCTTTTCGCGTATTTATTATGAAAATATTTTTTTCAAAAAAATAATCTGCGCCCAAATTTTTCATCCAATTGGTATAGGCTCTTAATTTATAATTGCCGGAATTAAGATTTAGCGGCAAATAAAAAGAACCATCACCTTCGCCATTTTGTAAAGCAATTTTCGCTTTTAAAATATTGTTATTGGTTGAATCAATAATTTCTACATAAGCTACTTTACTCAATGATAAAGGAGTATTATCTGTTGCATTTACATTATATAATTTAAACCAGATAATTTCTCCTGCCACATAAAAATTTTTATCAGTATGAACAAAAATTTTTTCTGTAACAAAATTTTGTTGATAGCTGCTGAATAATTTTTCGATAGGATTTTGAATGTCCTGGCAAAAAACATTTGTAAAAATTATTTGATAAAATATTATCGTAACAAAAAAAATAAATTTGATATAGTTTTTCTTTTTCAATATTGATTTAATTCAGTTTTTGATTTATAAAAATTTTTTGTGATTAAGGCCAAAAGGGAGGTTTTGCATTTGTTCCACTCAATGTGCAGTCAACACAGGTTGGCCCAGACGCATAAAAATTTATAATAAGTAAACCACGAAATTCATTAGGAAAAGTAGGAGTTAGATTGCTACCATATTTAACAATGCTATCTGGATTGTTATCAATCAATACTAACTGACAACCCGAATCATAATTCCAGCCCGGAACTTCTGCATTGCTGATAAAAATTCTTTTATCCTGCTCTTCAGAAATATTTACATAGCCCACTACTGGCTCCGATGGATTTGTAATGCAATGAATATTGCCGGGCAACGTGGTAGGAAGCGGATCGAATATGGTTCCTAACCCTTCTGTATTTTTTTTCATGGCTTCATAAAACAAATAAGCGCTTTGATTTAAAGAATATTGTTTTATTTTAATACTATAAAGCACACTTAATTTTTCATCTCCTTGCGGTATTTCTAAAAGCGGAAAATAAATTACATCAGAAGATAATTTTTCTGATGAAGCAATATTTATATTGGTTGAAAAAGTTGTTTTCCAGCATTTATAAATTGTTGTATCGGGTTGATGGTCGGCATTTCTGTAGTCAATACCGTTGGGTTGTCCGGTAACTGGGTCAAACGTATATTCAAGAGTGGACATAAATGCAGAATGAAATTCCCACGTTTCTTCATAATCCCAACGATAGTATTTGGTATTGTTTTGTTGATCATGGCTATTAGCGTAAATAGTTATTCCATCATTATTTCTTAACCATGAAATAGAATCTATCGGCGGCGTAAATTTTACTTCTTCAAAATCGGATACATATTCTTTTCCATCTTGTGTGGTAATGTGTATCCGGTATTTTTCATTTGTATTTAAATTTAAAGAAGCGGATGAATAAGTTCCATCACTAACTTCAATAAGCGAAAATTTTTCCTGATTTTCTCCTTCAATATTTACCAATGCATTTCTTTCATAAACTATATTTGATTGATCATACACTTTTGTGCTGCGTGTAAGTGTAATGGTGGACGGGCCAGAGCCGCTATTGATAAAACCTTCCACTACCAAATATCCAGTGCCTGAGGATTGTACCTTAGGCAAATATTTTTCTTTACAACTATATATTGCAACTAAAAAAATGATAGAGATAAATATTTTTTTCATTAAAATTTTATATTAAAATTTATAAATGGAATGGCGCTCCCAAAAATAGAAAGCTTGTATCCATTCACAACTCCATTTTCTGAAATAAAATAAACCGAATAAGGATTTTTTCTTCCTGTAACATTGTACACGCCTATCGTCCATGAGTTGTGCGTTTTCTGATGTATTTCATGATTGCCATCAAGGTTCAAAGAAAAATCTGTACGGAAATAATCGGGAATGCGATATTCATTCCTGTTTGAATATAAAGTTCGTTCAGAGTTGTTATAAAAAAATGTTCCGATCGGCAGCGTTATCGGCCTTCCTGTACTGTACGTGGCGTTTACAGAAATACTAAACCTGTGATTAATTCTATAATTACAAATTGCAGTTGCTTCATTAGGAATATCAGCATTTGCAGGATAATATTTTCCGCCATTAATTACATCGCCTTGTGTAATGTCATTCATCTTTAAAAAAGTTCTTGCATAGGTATAGCTGAACCATCCGTTTAACTTTCCTGTTTGTTTTTTTATTAAAAATTCTACGCCATACGCTTTGCCATTTGTATGTAATACATCCGTTTCAATGTGGGGATTCAATACCAGCACGGCTCCGCTTTTATAATCGAGATAATCTTTTATTTTTTTATAATAAAATTCAACAGATGTTTCAATAGTGTTTGATTTTAAATTTTTATAAAAACCAATTGAATATTGCTCGCCATATTGCGGCTTAATATTAGGATCACTCAGCTTCCAAATGTCTGTAGGCGCTATTGCTGCTGTGTTTGAGAGCACATGAATGTATTGTCGTTGCGTATTAAAACTTGCTTTTATGGAGAAATCATTTTCAAATTCGTATCGTGCAGACAAACGAATTTCAGGCCCTCCATAAGTTTTTATAAATTTATTTTTATCATAATTATTTGTTGCAATAATATTATCAACCGTTTTCGGCACGCCCGAAGGATACACATGAAAACTATCCGGCCCTAATACATTAAACACAGAATATCTTACACCTGCTTCTATTGAAAACGCAGGATCAACAGTAAATTTATCACTGATAAATAAAGCGCTTTGCAATGCCTGCTCACTTTGAATGCGTACAGGAATTACTAAAGATTGCTTGCCTAAAGGTGTATAATTACCGGGATGAAGCTTATAAAAAATATTATCTATCCCATATTCAATAGTATGCTTATCATTTATAAAATGATTGAAATAAACTTTCAGATTTGCCTGGTTAACATCAAAACCCAACGAATACGCATTTATAGGATTTGCTTCGCTTGAGATGTGATAATTATAATTATCGTAGCCTGCAATAATAAGCCCATACAAATTATTATTAAAAATGTGTTTCAGTTTTAATGAAAAATTATTATTGCCATAGTGATACAATGTATCGCTGTTGAGATTAAATTTATCTCTGCTCATGTAGCCTGTAAAATAGACCGTATTTTTTTTATTTATTTCATGCGTGATGATGGCATTCATATCGTAGAAGCCCGCCCGGCTGTGTTTGTATTGATCGGGCAAAAGGTTCAGCAACCAGTTGGCATAAGTAGTTCTGGCGCCGATAATGAAAGATGATTTATCTTTTACCAAAGGACCTTCAAGTGTAAAACGACTCGTCAACAATCCGATTCCAGCAGTGCCGCTGATATTTTTTTTGTTGCCTTCCCTGCTATTTATTTCCAGCACCGATGATAATCTTCCGCCATATTTTGCAGGAATGCTGCTTTTATATAATTGCACATCTTTTATCACTTCAGGATTAAATGCCGAAAACAATCCGAAAAAATGAGAAGGATTATAAATAGTAGCATCATTAAATAAAATAAGATTTTGATCTGCTGCTCCGCCTCTTACATTTAAGCCGGTGCTTGCTTCGCCAACTGATTTTACACCCGGCATGGTAAGCACCACTTTTAATACATCGGCTTCGCCAAATACAACAGGAACTTGTTTGATAGTTTTAATATCAATTTGCTGCACGCCCATTTCAAGCCCGCGAATGTTATTGACCTTTTGCGATGAAACAATTACTTTTTTCAAAGAAATAATTTGCGATTGCATTTCAATATTTAATTTTCCATCACCCTTTACCATGATCTCTCTTTTGGTATCTTTCATGCCAATACTTTGGATGGAAAGCGTATGCCTTCCTTTTGGTAATGCAATGGTGTAATAGCCGTATTGATCAGTAGCGGTCTGTATTTTAGAATTTTCTACCTGCACAAAAGCGCCGGGCAAAGGCTCGCCGGTGTTATTATCTAAAACAAAACCGTTAATTATAACATTGGTGCTACCGGATTTATTTGACTCGCCAATTGTATAAATTTTATTTTGGCTGGAAGCAATTTGAACCGTTGTATCATTGCTTTGAAAATTTGGAAATGAATTATTCGAACTATAATAATTTTTTCTTTTTTTAATTTCATAACCATCAGGTAAATCTGTAATAACAACCTGGCCTTTACTTATAAAAACATTTTTTTGATCATCAATTGCAAAACCAAATTTTGTGTTTTCAAAAGCCATCATTAAAACGAGTGGCAATGGTTTTTTATTTACTATAATGGTTATGGTAACAGAATCCAGTTGCTCGGCATCAAAATAAAAAGTATAATTTGTTTTTTGCTGAAGCTGTAATAAAAATTGTTCTGCATTTATATCAATAAATTTTCCCGTAATTACAGGCATTGTTGTATCCTGCGCCACAAGTGAGTTTGTGCCGATTACTGCACAACAGTTCAATAAAAAAATAAAGAGCCGTTTTATTTTCATTCGGATTTATTGTTTGAATTATTTTTTATTTCATCATAATAGGCAACTATTTTACGCAGGTCATTGTCTTTGTCTTTTTTTATTTTCAATTTATTTCTATGCATAAATTGCAGAATATCTTTTTTACGATCTTTCAGTGCAAGCAATGCTGTTTTTTTATTTTTTACTTTAAAAAATTGATTGTCTTTTTTTATAAAATAATCATCACTCTCCTGAACATATCTGTTCAACCCCAATGCAGATGCAGTGTTTTCTTTAATCGTCTTCACTTCGCTTTTGTAAAGACTTGTATTGCTTTTGTATAAAATTTCATAAAACCGGTTTTTATTTAAAACGTTATTGGAACTATCAGCAGACAATCTCACGAAAGTATGATCCAGTATGGTAAACCATTCTATTCTTTCAGTATTTAATTTTATAATATGCGTATGAGCAGGATCATTTATTAAAATTTCATTTTTAATAATATCAAAATTCAAAGACACATTTTTATACAGAACACCATCATAATAAACTGATCCATCATTAAATATTTTGGATAAAAAAAATGGATCGCCTTCATTTATTATAAAAGGATAATATTGATTGTATGCATACTCGGGGCCATTATACAATCCCGGCTCGGGAGATAAAAACCGGTGATATAAATTAATGGCATTTTCTATTCCCGATTTATCAGAAAGCGAATCTTCATAATCCTGCGAAGTGCAATTGTTACCAATCGCAATAAAAATAAAAAATAAAAAAAGTCTTGTGTGAGAGAAAAATTCTTTCATAAGCACCGTTAGTTAAAGCCGTTTTCAAATTTAATTCTTTTTATTAATGATTTGCAAACGCCATGAAATGTTGCATATAACAAACTAAAATTTAAAATTCCATGTTACAGAAGGAATGATTGGAAATATAGAAACCTGTTTTGCCTGCACTTCCAAAGTTCCATTGTAAGGACTTCCATCTTGATCGAAATAAATGAAATAAGGATTTTTACGATTGTAAACATTATAAATACTGAAAGCCCATTCGCTTTTTAATTTTCTATTGGGATGTTTGTTCGGTGTATAAATGGCGCCCACATCAAGACGGTGATATGCCGGAAGCCTGTATTCATTAATGCGGCTGTATTGCTGTGTTAATACGCCATCAAAAACATAAAAGCGCTGTGGCAACGTAGTTGCATTGCCACTCGCAAAAACAAATGTGGTTGACAGTTTCCACTTTTTTGAAAGCTCGTAAATGCCCACCACAGAAAGGTCGTGGCGGCGATCGTACTTTGCAAAATATTTTTCACCAAAATTTAATTGCGGAAATTTTCGGTACGTCCAGCTTAATGTATAACCAATCCAGCCGGTTAATTTTCCTTTTGTTTTATTAATAAATAATTCGCTTCCATAACTCCATCCTTTGCCAAACGTAAAAAAGTTTTCAGTGTCTTCTAATGTTGCCGGTGTATAACCTTCTTCGTATTCTATTTGATTTTTTAAATGTTTATAATATAATTCAACCGATGTTTCATACATATTATCATTATAATTTTTAAATAAGCCTAATGCATACAACCAACTTTCCTGCGGCTTTACTTTAAAAGTGCTGGGCACCCAAAGATCGGTTGGCAATGTAGTGCCTGCATTGCTTACCAAATGTATGTATTGAAAGTTTCGCGTGATGGATGCTTTTACAGAAGTTTCATCATTGATTGCATAACGAAAAGTGAATCGTGGTTCAAAACCAAAATAAGTAATTACCGGTTGTCCTTTTTTATAAACTGTACTGTCAATGCGGTTTCCATCTGCATCGGTTGTATAAATTTTATAAGAACCAATTTGCTGAAAAGCGCTTTCGCGAATACCGGCATTTATTTTTATTTTATCACTCAAATCCCAATCGTCCTGAAAATATATTGCCGCTTCATGCGCATATTTTTCCTGCGCATTATTTGGCTTAAACTCAACACTGTCCTGCTTTCCGCTTGCAACGTTTGGAATAAATGTGTGATACGTATATTGTACGCCGAATTTTAATTTGTGATGTGTAAAAGGATACAAATCAAAATCTTCTTTTACATTCCAGTCTCTGATTCCTGAAAAAAGATTTATCTGAAAATTATTTTGCGTAGCGCCGAAATTAAATGTATAATCATTATATACAATTGTTGTGTTGGAAAATAAACGATTATTAAAAACATGATTGTAACGCAAAGTGCCGGTAGAATTTCCCCAGGGAATATGAACCTTCAAAGATTGCTTTCCATTTATAAAATCAAATTTATCTTTTCCAAAATAGCCACTTAAATATATCCGGTCTTTTTCAGAAAATTTATAATTGATCTTTGCATTCAAGTCATAAAAATAATATCCCGAACCATAAAATGAATTTGTCTTTTTTATAAATGGTTTTACCAATGCATCAACATAAGTGCGGCGTGCAGAAATTATAAATGATGCTTTGTTTTTTTTAATCGGGCCTTCTACCGAAAATCTTGAAGCAATTAAACCAATGCCGCCTTGCACAACAAAATTTTTATCGTTGCCTTCTTTCATCGCAATATCCAAAACGCTTGAAAGCCGTCCGCCGTACTGCGCGGGCATTCCGCCTTTTATTAAAGAAGTGCTTTTAATTGCATCACCATTAAAAATAGAAAAGAAACCAAATAAATGGCCCGTGTTATACACCACTGCATCATCCAATAAAATTAAATTTTGATCGGGACCGCCGCCACGCACATACAGGCCCGAACTGCCTTCGCCGGCGCTTTGAATGCCGGGTAATAATTGAATTGTTTTTAAAATATCTATTTCACCAAGAAATGCAGGAATTGATTTTACTTCATTAATAGAAAGATCAATCTTTCCCATTTGTGCGCTCTTTACATTGGCGTCTCTTTTTTTTGAAGAAACAATTACCGTTTGTTCGGTTGTAATTTTTGGAACCACTTCAAAGTTGTATGCAATGCTTGTATGAAGCTCAATTGTTTTTATTTGTGTAACATAACCAACATAAGAACAAATAAATTGATACGTTCCTTGTGGAAGTGTGATGGAATAAAATCCAAATTGATTAGATGTAATTCCCTTTGACTGGCCAAGTACTGAAACAGTAGCGCCAATCAGTGTTTCACCGCTCAGCGAATCTTTTACATATCCGTTAAGCGTAAATTTATTTTGGCAAAAAATAAAATGAGGAAGCAATAAAAAGATAAAGGCGATTAACTTTTTTGCTTTCATAAGTGAGATTAAAAAAATAAAATTACTGCAAAGAATCTTTTACTTCTCCGCAATTTAATTGAGAAGTGCCTGAATTATTTTTATACGGATTTTTTATTTCATTGGTGTTGCTAATCCAGTTTCCTTCACGGTTTTCGCCAAATGCATTGGCACAACTTAGCCAATATAATTTGGCGCCTTCATATCCAATTGTTTTTAAAAAAGGATATAAATTTTCAGAAACCATTCTGAAATCCTGCTGCATCTCTGTAATCTCATTTTCCATTAACATGGCGCTGGCATTGGCTTTCATATCGCTCACTTCCTGCTGGGCTGCAATCATTATTGTTGAATCATCTTTATTCAATTCAGTTAAGTTGGTAGTATCAATTACAGTAATAAATGTTTGGCAGGTTAATTTTATTTGCAAAGTATCGGCATTTACAAAAGCATTTTTCATATCGAGATAGTGATTAATCATATTTGAAATATTTTGGTTAAATGCTTCAGAATGTTTTTTCACTTTTATAGGTTCCTGTTTCGGCTGTGATACATCAGAATTTTTTTTGAAAAAAAAACAGTAAGCAAGAAATATAATAAGCGCTAAAAAAATAATTGCCAATAATCTTTTCATTCAATAAAATTTTTTCAAAAATAATATATTAACATGAGGTAATGTTAAGCTGTTTTTATTAGCGCAATACAACTTAATTTTGCACGCTTATAAAAAATTATGTTATTAGGATTACAAAATGTTACGTTTGAGTTTGGCGCAAGAGTGATTGTGAAAGACGCTACATGGCACATTCAGCCCAATGAAAGAATCGGATTGATTGGATATAACGGAACCGGGAAATCAACCTTGCTGAAAGTGCTCACATCAGAATTTCAACCCTCACTGGGCACGGTGGAAAAAGGAAAAGAAACCACCATTGGTTTTCTTCACCAGGATTTATTAAGCTTCGATACGGAAGATTCAATTTTAAAAGTTGCATTAAGCGCTTTTGAAAAAATAATTTTATTAGAAAAAGAAATTGAAAAAATAGGAGTTGAATTAGAAAAAAATTCTGATGAAATATTGGCGCATTTATATGCCGATAAATTGCATGAGCTTGAAGTATCGGGCGGCTACGATATTCATCATAAAACGGAAGAAATATTACAAGGCTTAGGATTTGCAAATGCAGGCCTGCAAAGGCCTTACAAAGAATTTAGCGGCGGGTGGCGTATGCGTGTTTTATTGGCAAAAATGATCCTGATGCAGCCTGATGTTTTATTGCTTGATGAACCAACCAATCATCTCGATCTTCCATCAATTGAATGGCTCGAAAAATATTTGCAACATTACCAGGGCGCGGTGGTAATTGTTTCGCACGACAGATATTTTTTGGATCGTATGGTAACAAAAATTGTTGAGCTTTATCAACAAGAATTACATTTTTACATTGGCAATTATTCTTTTTATCAACAAGAAAAAGAACAACGGATTGAATTGCAAAAAAGAGCTTATGAAAATCAGCAGGATTACATTCGTCAGCAGGAAAGATTTGTAGAACGTTTTAAAGCAAAAGCCTCCAAAGCCGCACAGGCACAGAGTATCATGAAGCGGCTCGATAAAATAGAACGAATTGAAAATACCGATTTGGAAAGGCCCAACATGCGAATTAATTTTTCTGTTGGTGTAACTCCTGGAAAAGTTTTATGCACTTTAAAAAATGTTTCAAAAAGTTTTGGCGAAATAAAAATTATAGAAAATGCCCATGCAGAAATAAATCGTGGCGATAAAATAGGATTGATTGGAGCTAATGGAAAAGGTAAATCAACTTTATTGCGAATTGTTGCCGGAACAGAAACTTTTACCGGAGAAAAAATTGAAGGTCATAATGTGAAAGATGCATTTTATGCGCAACATCAATTGGAAGCATTAAATGTAAATCATACGGTGCTTGAAGAAATGAATTATTCAGGAAGCGGAAAAACAGAATTGGAGTTAAGAACTTTATTGGGATGTTTTTTATTCAGCGGAGATGATGTAGATAAAAAAATAAAAGTATTAAGCGGCGGCGAAAAAGCAAGAGTGGCGCTGGCAAAAACGATTGTGAGCAAAGCCAATTTTTTATTGCTTGATGAGCCAACCAATCATCTCGATATGCATTCTGTTGATTTGCTTATTGAAGCTTTAAATAAATATGAAGGCAGTTATATTTTAGTAAGTCACGACAGGTATTTTGTAAATAAAACCGCGAATAAAATTTGGGAAATTGAAAATTATAAAATAAAAGAATTTGTGGGAACCTACGATGAGTGGGACTTGTGGAAGCATGAAAGAAAATTGGCAGAAACACAATCTTTAAAAAAGAAAGAAATAGTAATTGAGAAAAAAACAGAAAAGCCAGTAGAAAAAAAATTAAATAATCATTCGCCCAACAAAAATCTGCAAAAAGAATTACAGAAAGCGCAAAAGAATTTTCAATTGCTTGAAGAAAAAATAGCAAAGCTTACCAAAGAAAAAATTTCATTAGAAAATGATCTTGCTTCGCCCGATATTTATCTGGAAAAAAATAAATTTCTCGAAGCAGAAAATAAATACAATGAAAAAACACTTCAACTGAAAAAAGCTAATGAAGAATATGAAAAGCTTTTTGAAAAAATAATGGAGATGGAAGAAAAGGTGCAATAGTTTCATAGGGTTTCAATTATCTACCTCATTTAAAAGATTTTTGACATAATTTTTTCTCATCCAATTTGGCTGCTGTGAATAGTAGAAAATTTTTTGTAAATTAAATTATTTAAAATAACTGCAGGTTTTTGAAGACCGGCAGTTATTCTTTAATGTTTTTTAATCAGAGACCTTTATTAATTTTATTTCTTTATGTTGCATACCCTGCAATACTCTTATGTAATATGCTCCCGGTCGGTACAAATCGCCCACCCGAATTGTTGAGCCGTTCGGGATATGGCTCCTTACTTCTATTGAACGCCCATACACATCGAATACCTGCAATGCAATTTTTTCTTTCGTGTTATTGCTCTTTATTGTTACGTTGAAATAAGTGCTGGCAGGATTTGGATGTACGCGTACGTCCAGCTCATCAATTGATTGGCTTTCGTTTGCTATTTGTCTGCTTGTTGTTGTTGACAATGCATTTATATTATTCCTTTGTACAACTATTATACTATTGGGTCCTACTCCCTGCGTTGGCAAAGCGGCATCACTTGCTCCAGGCTGATTGTCATAATAAACCTCGCCAGTGTTTTTATTATAAATCTTTATTCTTATTTTATCTATGCCGCTTCCATCAAGTTGTCCATCAACTACGGTCATAATAAATCCAACGCCGCTTTGACTTCCGATTATTTTTCCCGTCCCTTTAAACTGCGCCATTGAATTACTAATAACGAGATACTCGAAGTTCAATGCATTGAATTCAAAATCTCCTACTTTAAATTCAAACTGTGTTTCACCTTTCGGATTGGTAGAATTCTTGAAGTAATCCATTGCAAAACCATAACTTGCTTTACCTGTTGCAGATGGATTTGATTTCAAAGCCCCCGCCGGTGAATTATAATAACCGCCTCCGTAAGTGTTGCCGCCATTTGGATCATAGATCACAACAATAGCCTCCAGATCTCCACTGGTGTTTGTATAAGTGGTTACTCCTTTTTGATCCGTTATATTCATCTGTAATTTGTAAATACCCGCTGTAGTGAATTTGTAGGAACCGGTTATTTTTCCATTTTTATTCCCGGAAGGCTCGGTAACCGCAGCCTTTGCAGTTGTATTATCATCAATAAGCCACTTTGCAGTATGTTTATTACCGGGCACATCCCAAAACTCGCCTTCTAATGCAACGGTCGATCCTAATTTAAATGCCTGCCCGCTATGCGGATTTTTAATATCATGCGGCACTCTTACTTCTACCGTCTTAACGGCAGTGTTACCTGAGCCGTCAGTTGCAGTTATCGTTATTGTATATATCCTTCCATCGCCATTAGCAGATCTTTCTGCCCGTAGTTGAACGTGATGATTATCTATTACAATCCAATCGGGATCTGTATCGCCGTCGCCGGTTCCATTTACGGATTCATTGCTTGTAACTGATATTACTGAAGTAACACTACAATTATCGGTTACTGTATAATTAACGATTATCGGTTGCATTGCATGATTTGGCGGTGATAATACAGCTGAACTCACTGATTCACCGGAAATAACCGGCGGCTGATTATCAACAACAGTGATTGTTTGTCTGCAGGTAGCCGTATTGTTACTGGGATCAGTAGCAGTCCATGTTATTGTGGTTACTCCTCCAGGATAATTATCAGTCAATGCAAGCCCATCGCTGCGAACTCCAACAACAGTTGCACTGCAATTATCAGTGGCGGTTGCTGTGCCAACGTTTAAGACTGCATAACATACTCCTGCATCAGTATTGACTGTTTGGTTTGCAGGACAGGAAATAACCGGCAGTTCATTATCGTTAACAGTTACTGTAAATGAACAACTCGCTCCTGTTTCATCGGAGGTAACTGTTACAGTTGTTGTGCCTATTGGAAATGTGCTGCCAGAAGCTTGACTATAGCTAATGGTTCCTCCGCAATCGCCGGTAGTTGTAACATCAGGAAAATTTACTACAGCTCCGCATGTTCCGGCATCATTATTAACAGTGATGTTTGCAGGACATATAATATTACATTGCGAGTATTTAATAGTTGCAATGTCATTCTTTGTAGCATCACTAAAACTCGTACCTGTTACATATATATTACCATTAGCATCTGCAACAATATCGGAGGCATCGTCATAATAACCATCGGGACCATCATAAGTTTGCAACCATTGTTGAACACCATCTGTGTTATATTTAATAGTTACATAATCCACCGGGCTGGTATTCGAAACTCCGTTGCCGGAATAACCGGTGATGTAGACATCCCCGGAACCGTCAAGGGTTATTGATTTTCCCAAATCATCAACATCTTGTGCACCGTTATATGCTACGTTCCAAAGTTGATTCCCATCGGCATCGTATTTTATCAGGAGGTAGTCATCATCGCTTGAACCACTATGATTAGAAATGGTTACTCCGCCAACAAAAACATTCCCCGAGGCATCAACGGCAACCTTGAATCCCCCATCAGTCTTACTAGCTGTTCCATTGAATAACCGCTCCCAAATAATATTACAGTTGGAATTATACTTCAGTGTGATGCAATCATGTTCATGATTGAGAACAGTAGAGTATCCGGTGATATAAATATTTGCCGATGCATCCAATACCATATCGAAAGGTTTATCATCGCCAGGGCCATCATACCGATTACTCGAAAGCTCATCCCCATCAGTGTTATACTTAACAATAATAATGTCGCCAAAAGTTCCGTTATAACTTCCTACACCTGCCACATATACATTACCTGCTGCATCAACTGCTATCGCATAACCAGTTCCATCTCCTGGCGCCTCATCACCATGGTAGAGCCTTGTCCATTTCTGATTTCCCGACGCATCATATTTAATGGTACCCATACATCGAAAGCCATTTGAAAAAGTAAAGCCTGTTACAAACACGTTTCCTTGTGCATCTACGGCTATTGCGTTAGCCTGTTCACCTGCACTTGAGTTAGAGTATGAATGTTCCCACTGTAAATCGCCGTTAGTGTTATATTTAATTGTAAAATATTTATCTCCGTTACTTGTTGCGCCGCTACTACCGGTTACATATACATTGCCTGCTGCATCAACAACCATTGCTGAGGGACCTGCGTTTCCTCCACCTTCTCCATCATTTATGTGTGCCCATATCACATGCCCGTTTACCGGATTATATTTTATCGTAAGAAATCCAGAATTGTTATCATCCGCTGTTCCATATCGGCCGCCTGCTACATATACAAATCCGGAAGCATCAACGGCAATTATGCCAGCCGTTTCGTTTTTATTTTCTACTCCATTAGCACGGGCAACCCAGGCTTGTTGCACCTGTGCATAAGAAATTGAAGACAGCAAAAGAGAAAAAACTAAAAAGCATTTTTGTATGTAATTTTTTTTCATAAAAATTTTTTAAAATGTGAAATATATTAAAATCGCTTTTTAAAATTGTATTGAAAAGAATTTCTTCATTTCCATTTTATCCAACAGCCACAAATCACACTGCCTGATAAACAACCATTGCTCCGAAAATTTTTTATCTTCTTCATTGTTTGCATGCTATCCTTATTTCACCACAATCATTTTCTTTACTTCTGAAAAATTACCTGCTGTCAATTGATAATAATACACTCCTGCCGCCAGATTAAGGCCATTTAGTCTTACCGTCTTTGTTCCGGCAGATTGCATTTCATCAATTACTGTTATGATCTGCTGTCCAAAGGCATTATAAACTTTAAGCTTTACATGCGATACTATTGGCAACTGATAGGAGATCATCGTTGTTTGATTAAATGGGTTTGGACGATTTTGTTCCAATGCAAAACCTTCAGAGACCTTTTGCTCTTCTTGTTTCATCATAAAAGTTAAAGGTTGAGTAAGCGTACAGCCATTAGTCATCGCTCCCCCATTGTAATTGGAGAAGTATGCTGCGAATGCAGTCATTTTCTTTCCCTGTGCAGAATTGGGTTTTACTTTCATCGGAAGAAGGTTTGCACCAATTAATACATCGGCTGCAGCTATAGAATCGTTAAGAGCAGATGATGCCGGTGAGCCATTTGCTATATCCAGCTTTG
>JAICZH010000047.1 GCA_025933775.1 Chitinophagaceae bacterium | reverse complement strand
GCGTTGGCGTATCTGTGCCAAGCATATAGATTTCAAATTAACCGAAATAAAAAGTGCCGGCGTTTCTACGGCGGCACATTTATTTTTAAGAATGTCCAAAATTTATTGCAATATCAGTACAAATAAGCCATTGCAATTTTATCGTTGGCATTAAATGTACGATCAGTTCCATCTGAGCAAGACAGCATAAATGATCCTGCATCAGGTTTCGAAGGAGTTCCCGGAATAAGAATTGCTCCAACTCCTGCTTTTCCCTCATTTACTCTTCTGCCGCCACAGCTATAAGCACGGTTCATATAATCAGTATGACGGAAGCCAATGCAATGGCCCATTTCATGCTGAATTACTGAAGTAACATAACCCTGGTCAGGATTTGTACCGTAAGCCTGTGCATTAGTGTTCAATTGAATTTCATTGTACGGATTGCCCGAAGAGGTAGGAAATCCGGACGAACCTAAAGTGATGTAACCGCCGGACGGACCTTCATTAAAACCTACAATATTAATGTTGCCGTTGGAAGAAACACGTTGAAATGTTAGTGTTGTTCCGGGCAAAGCATTGTACCGTGCAATTGCATCGTTTGTCGCATTTGAATATACGGTTGGAAGATTGGTAACAGAAACGGTGATGGTTCTTGGCAGGTTTTTTACCAGGTTAGTAGTTCGGTACTGTTCTTCATTTGCAATAAGCAAAGTAGGCGAAGAGGCAGGCTGGGTAAGGTTTTCATTAGTTAGTATAATATCACCTTCTACAAGATAACCATTACTTACTTTTCTTACATTATCTGTGCTAAAACCTTGCGCTGCTATTTTGTTAAGAACAGTTTGAGGTATGTTACTTTGAATGGCAACATTTTCTCGTTTACACGAACTAAATAAAAAATTTAAGGAAAAAATAATTAGAAATAATTTTAAAATCTTTTGCATAATTGTAGTGTTTAAGGTTGTAAATTGTTTGTTAAATATATTCCTTTTATTTACACCGTCAAATGTTTTTAAATTCTTTTTTTTGCACCTTTTATTTAAAACACTGAGATGCTGAAACGGATCTTGTTCATTTTTCTCACCGTCATTTTCGCAATAAATATTTATGCTCAAAAAGAAAGCGACAGCGAATTATTTAATCGTTATTCAAATCTTTCATCGCTTAGTAATCCGCAATATTTTATTGTGAAAATTGCAGAAAACATACCACGCGAATTTCTCAATAAACTTATCCTTCTTTCAGATAGAAAATTATCTTCTAATATTTTTATCATTAGTAAAGGATTTCAACAGCAATTAAATTTACCGGGTAAGTTTGTCTTAAAATCACAAGGTGCAAATAATAATTGGAAACTTTCGCCAACTGCTGAAAAAGCAAATGAAGATAAAAACGATAAAAAAAATTTTCGTTTTGTGGTTCAATTTAAAAACAAGGCGTCGTTACAATTTTTTTTAAATAATGATTTTTTTTTAAAACAAAATAAAACAGTTTTTAAGACCAATAACATCCTTTCACTTGCATCCAATTTTAATTATATCAAAAAAAATTTATTGAATAATAAAAATATTTCTGCTATTGATATTTTACTGCAGAAGCCAAAGGAAGAGCTCGCAGTTGCCGGATTTGATCTTTCAACAAACCAATTAAATTTAGTTCATGCAAGATATTCTTCGTTTAATGGCGAAGGGCAACATGTTTCTATTAAAGAAAATAATTTTGATACTGCTGATATTGATTTAAAAGGAAGAATAGATCCTTCGCCCCTTGCTTCTCCAGAAATAACGAATCATGCAAATTTTATGGCAACTATTATTGCCGGCGCAGGTAATTCTGTTTATTATGCAACAGGCGCTGCGCCGGCTGCACGGGTTTCTTCTTCTTCTTTTGAATCCGTTTTGCCGGATGCAGATGAATATTATCTAGAAAATAATATCACAATTCAAAATCATTCTTATGGAACTTCCATTGATAATAATTATGGATTAAATGCAGTTGCGTTTGATGAAAGCGCTCATAAAAACGAATCGCTGCTGCATGTTTTTTCTTCCGGAAATTCAGGAATAGATACAAGTAAAAACGGCTTGTATGCAAATGTGCCTGGCTTTGCAAATATTACTGGTAATTTTAAAATGGCGAAAAATATTTTAGTAGTTGGCGCGGTGGATTCTTTTGGAATTGCTCCCCCTCAAAGCAGTGCCGGCCCTGCTTTTGATGGAAGAATCATTCCGCAACTGGTAGCTTTTCAAATGAACGGAACTTCAGAATCTGCTGCGCTGGTTTCGGGAACTGCAGGGTTGCTTCAGCAATATTTTAAAGCAAAAAATAATCAGGATTTGCCGTCCGCTTTAGCCAAGGCAATTTTAATAAATTCTGCTGATGATGTAAATAATCCCGGGCCGGATTTTAAAACAGGATTTGGAAATATGAATGCGATGAAGGCAATGGATTGCATTAATGAAAATCATATTTTAAGCGGCACAATAACTAATAGAAACACTGATTCATTCAACATTACTATTCCTGAAAATATTTCATTAATTAAAATTACTTTGGCATGGAATGATACAACGGCTTCAGCATTTTCACCAAGGGCTTTAATTAATGATTTGGATCTTGAGTTAGTTTCCCCCTCACAAAATACAGTATGGAAACCATGGGTTTTAAATACTTTTCCAAATGCTGATTCATTAAACAAACCCGCTATAAGAAACAGGGATAGCCTGAACAACGTAGAGCAAATTACTTTGGAAAAACCTGCTGCAGGCATTTATAAAATAAATGTAAAAGGATACAATGTTATTACATCCAATCAAAAATATTTTATTGCTTACAGTTTGGATAGCGCATTTTATTTCAACTGGCAAAGGCCCGCTGGCGAAGACTTTGCGCAAAAAGGAATGCCATCTGTTTTAAAATGGCGGAGTTCATTTACCGGCAGCGGACAACTGGAATATAAATTTATTCCGGATCAAAGCTGGCAGAAAATTGCAGATGTAAACATTGCTAAAAATAATTTTAGCTGGCTTGTTCCTGATACCATAGCGCGGGTTTTATTAAGAATGAAAATCAACAATAATTATTATTATGCAGACACTTTTTTAATCACTACTTTATTACAACCTAAAACAGGATTTGTTTGTGGTGATTCAATTTTAATTTATTGGAATAAAATAAACGCTATTAATAATTACCAGGTTTATCACTTGGGTGAAAAATATATGGAGCCATTTAAAACCGTTTCAGACACCCTTGCAATAATTTTAAAGAATGACTTAGCTAATCATTTTTTAGCTGTATCCCCAATATTAGCCGATAGTACAGCCGGCACAAAAAGTTATGCATTCGATTACACTTTGCAGGGCGCCGGCTGTTTTATCAATTCTTTTTATACAAACGTTGAGAATAATAAAGCCCGGCTGGTTTTGGATCTCGGAACTTTACACGATGTAGCAAGTATCGCTTTTGAAAAATTAAATGGGAATAATTATGAAACCGTTTTTTCTACTGAGGAACCACAGTTAGAAAACACATTTGATTTTGCTCCGCTAAAAAACGGAATCAGTTTTTTTCGTGCAAAAGTGGTTTTGAAAAATGGTAATGTTATTTATTCACAGATTGAACCGGTAACTTATGTAGGACCGGGAAAATATTTGTTAGTGCCTGTTCCTGCAAAGAAGAATGAAGCAATAAATTTATATACAACCCTTCCGGATGGTGAAATAATTACCCTGATGGATGCTACTGGAAAAATTGTTTTACAAAAAGAAATACAATTTACTCATGAATATATACCAACTGCTGCAATGCAGGCGGGGCTTTACTTTTACCAGATTACAAAAAAAGGCGTAAAAGTTTCTTCAGGTAAACTGCTTGTATTATAAACTTTGTAAATCAGCATCATTAGGTTTAGTTGGGTTCAATTTTATACATTATGTATTTAAATAATTTCCATTACATTTATTTCTTTTGAAAAAATAATGATTATGCTATGAAAAAATTAGTTTCATTCTTCACTTTTATTTTAATTTTTTTTATAAATGCAAATGCACAAAATGTAACAGACCGACATATTAATTTTGATGCAGATTGGAAATTCCATTTTGGCAATGCCAATGATCCTGCAAAAGATTTTAATTACTCCATCGCCAATATTTTTTCTAAAACAGGTAATGCAGGAAAAACAGCGATTAATAACAGGTTTAATGATTCATCATGGCGTTCATTAAATCTTCCGCACGATTGGGTGGTAGAACTTCCGTTTGTAAACTCGCCCAATTTTGATGTGATGGCTCATGGATATAAACCAGTTGGCGGTTTGTTTCCCGAAACAAGTATCGGCTGGTATCGAAAACATTTTTTAATAAATAAAAATGATTCAGGCAAACGATTTCAAATTCAGTTTGATGGAATTTTTCGCGATGCCAATGTTTGGATAAATGGAATTTACCTGGGCAACAATAAAAGCGGCTACATTGGGTTTGCTTACGATATTACCGATTTCATTAATTATAATAAAGAAAATGTAATTGTTGTAAGAGTTGATGCAACCCAGTATGAGGGCTGGTTTTACGAGGGCGCAGGCATTTACCGGCATGTATGGCTGAATGAATATAACAATGTGCACATTGGTGATGGCGGCGCTTTCGTTTATTCTAATGTTCAAAATAATAAAGCAACTGTACATATTGAAGTGCCTGTTCAAAATCAAAGTTTCACCGATTCAAAATGTTCGGTGTCTTGTACAATAACCGATCGTGATGGAAAAATTTTGAAACAAACAAAAAGCGAATCAGTTTCATTAAATGTTAATCAAACTAAAATAATAAAACAACAAATTGAATTAAGCAATCCAAAATTATGGTCGTTGGATGATCCTTATTTATTTCGAGTATCCGTTACCGTTAGTAGCAATGGAAAAGTAATTGACAGCGATAAAAAAAGATTTGGCATACGCACCATCACTGCAACCACCAAAGGATTTTTCTTAAATGGAAAATATATAAAAATTCAAGGCGTGTGCGATCATCAGGATCATGCAGGTGTGGGCAGCGCCTTACCTGATTATTTGCAATACTATCGCATTCATTTATTAAAAGAGATGGGCGCAAATGCGTATCGAACTTCGCACAATCCTCCAACGCCTGAGTTATTAGATGCATGTGATAGTTTAGGAATGCTGGTACTTGATGAAACAAGAGAATTGAATAGCAGCCATGAATACATAAATCAGTTTGAACGATTGCTCATTCGTGACAGAAGCCATCCTTCCATTTTTATGTGGTCAATCGGAAATGAAGAAGGTTGGATTCAAACCAATAATACGGGTAAGCGCATTGCACAAACATTATTGGCAAAACAAAAAGAGTTGGATCCCTCACGGTTAAGCACATACGCAGCAGATGTAGGAAATGTTTATGAAGGCGTAAATGAAGTAATTCCTGTAAGAGGATTTAATTATCGCATAGATGATATTGATGCGTATCATAACGATCATCCCAATCAACCTGTGATGGGCACTGAACAGGGAAGCACGGTAACTACGAGAGGTATTTATAAAAAAGATACTGTAAATGCTTACGTGCCCGATGAAGATATTACTGCGCCGCCATGGGCTACCACTGCAGAAAAATGGTGGACGATTGCGGCAGAACGACCATGGTTCATGGGTGGATTTGTATGGACAGGATTTGATTATCGCGGTGAGCCTACACCATTTGAATGGCCTGATATTAATTCGCATTTCGGCATCATGGATATGTGCGGCTTTCCTAAAAATATTTATTATTATTATCAATCGTGGTGGACGGATAAAGATGTTTTACATATTGCTCCTCAATGGAATTGGAAAGGAAAAGAAGGACAATCTATTGATGTATGGGTGTACAGCAACGCAGATAATGTAGAACTTTTTTTGAATGGAAAAAGTTTGGGCAAAAAAGATATGAAACGTAACAGCCATCTTCAGTGGAGCGTAAATTATGAGCCGGGAACTTTGTCTGCTATTGCTTATAAAAACGGAAGAAAGATTACTGCAAAAGTTGAAACAACGCGAGCAGCTTCTGAAGTAGTAATCACTCCATATAAAACAACCATGCTTGCCGATGGAAAAGATGCAACAGTAATAAATGTAACTGTTGTAGATAAGCAGGGAAGAGAAGTTCCTGATGCAAATAATCTTATTAAATTTTCAATAGATGGCGATGCAAAAATAATTGGCGTGGGCAATGGCGACCCCAGCAGCCATGAACCTGATAAATGTATGGATGGAAATTGGCAACGAAAGTTATTTAATGGAAAATGCCAGGTTATAGTACAGGCGGGCATTACAGCTGGTGTTATAAAATTTAATGCTACATCTGATGGTTTATATAAAGGCAGTACAGATATTATTACCGTGCAGCCTCTTGAAGCAAAAAATAATTTAAACGAAAATCATTTTGCACCAACATCAATTGTACAACCAAAAGGAAAAATATTAGGCGCCGATATTTCTTTTTTGCCTCAATTAGAAGCAAAAGGGGAAAAATTTTCTGATAAAGGAATTGAAAAAGATGCTATTGAAATTTTAAAAGATCATGGATTTAATTATATACGATTAAGGCTATTCGTAAATCCTGCAAATGATAGTGGCTACTCGCCGGGAAAAGGTTTTTGTGATTTGCAACATACTATGGAAATGGCAAAGCGCATTAAAAAAGCCGGAATGAAATTTCTGCTCGATTTTCATTACAGCGATACGTGGGCTGATCCCGGCAAACAATATAAACCTGCTGCATGGAAAGAATTAAATTTTCAACAGTTAACGCAAAAAGTATATAATTATACAAAAGAAGTTTTATCCGCATTGAAAGCACAAAACACGTTGCCTGATATGGTGCAAACAGGCAATGAAATTAATCATGGAATATTGTGGCCTGATGGAAGCATTCAACATCCCGATAGCCTTGCAATTCTTCTGAAAGCCGCGATAGCAGCGGCGAGAGCGGTTGAGCCTAAAATAATTGTAATGCTTCATATTGCATTGGGAGGTCAAAATGCAGAGTCAGAATTTTTTCTTGACAACATGATAAACCGCGGAGTAAATTTTGATGTAATTGGCGAATCATATTATCCCAAATGGCATGGAACTTTGCAAGACCTACAAAGTAATTTAACTGCTTTAGGAAAAAAATACAATAAGCCGATAATTGTTGCCGAATATTCTCAATTAAAAAATGATGTAAATAAAATTGCGTTTACGCTTGGCCGTTATGATTTAAAAGGAACTTTTATTTGGGAGCCTTTAAATACATGGGAAGCGATTTTTGATAAAGATGGCAAATCGAATGACTTGATTAATGTGTATGATGCAATAAGCAAAGAATATAAAATTTATCGTTGAAAATAATTTTGTATTTTATAATTCCAGCTCTAGATATACCGGGCAATGATCACTGTGTTTTATTTCCGGAAAAATTTTTACAACTTTTATCATATCGCGCATGTTGGATGAAACATTGATGTAGTCTATTCTCCAGCCTTTGTTCTCCAATCGTGTTGTTGGCCGTAACACATGCCACCAGCTGTATTGGTGCGGCTCTTTATTAAGATGGCGAAAGCTGTCAACAAAATCATTCTGCAAAAATTTATCAAACCATGCTCTTTCTTCCGGAAGAAATCCTGTTGTTTTTTTATTGGCAACGGGATTATGAATATCAATTTCTTTATGCGCAATATTATAATCGCCGCACACAATTACTTTACTTCTTGTTTTGCGAAGTTCATTGAGATAATCAAGAAATTCATCAAGCCAGATGTATTTATAAGATTGGCGATGCTCGCCGCTTGTGCCCGATGGAAAGTATGCATTGATTAAAGTTATATCGTTGAAATCAGCTCTTAATACCCTTCCTTCAAAATCACTTTGTTCCTTTCCATGACCATATTCTACATTATCTGGTTCTAAATTGCTTAAAATTCCTACGCCGCTATATCCTTTTTTTTGTGCAAGAAAAAAATAAGGACGATAACCCGCAGATTCAATAGCTACGCGGTCTATGTCAGATTCATGTGCTTTTACTTCCTGGATGCAAACTATATCTGCAGGATCAGTTTTAAGCCAATCAATAAATCCTTTTTTTATTGCAGCACGAATTCCATTTACGTTGTAGGTAATTATTCGCATATCGTTAGTTAATTTGTTTAATTAGTTAATTGGTTTAAATACTTGCTGAACATCGCACATCAAACATCTACATCAAACATTTTTTTCATGCATCATAATCCAATTGCGGGCGTAACCATTTTTCAATTTCATCAATGCTCATATTTTTTCTTTTGGCATAATCTTCCACCTGATCTTTTGCAATTTTTCCTATTCCAAAATATTTGCTTTCAGGATGTGCAAAATACCATCCGCAAACTGATGATGCAGGATACATTGCCAGTGATTCGGTTAAAATAATTCCTGCATTTTCAGTGGCATTTAGCAATTCAAAAAGTTTATATTTTTCTGTATGATCGGGACAGGCGGGATAACCCGGCGCCGGGCGAATACCCAAATATTTTTCTTCAATTAAATCTTCTGATGATAAATTTTCATCTTTTGCATAACCCCAAAATTCTTTTCTTGTTCTTTCATGCAATAACTCTGCAAAGGCTTCTGCAAGCCTGTCGGCAAGGGCTTGTAAAATAATTTTATTATAATCATCAAAGTCTTTAATAAATTTTTCAATATGCGGTTCAATACCATGAATAGAAACTGCGAATGCGCCGATAAAATCAGAAGCCCCCTGTTCCCCGAAGGGGGAACTTAGGTCATTACTTTCTTTAATACTATGTTGATTTTTTAGAACAAAAGATATTTTTTTGATTGTTTCTTCAGTGTTATACATTACTTCATCGTTTGTAAATCTTATCACGTTAAAGCCCATTTTATTTAACCATTGAGTTCGTATCTCATCCGATTCTTTATTTTCAGGCAATTGATGAATTAATCCATCAATTTCTATTACGAGCCTTTTATCAAGACAAACAAAATCGGTAATATAAGTTCCGATAATATATTGTCGTCTGAATTTATATCCTTCTAATTGTTTTGTTTTTACTAATTCCCAAAGTTTTTCTTCAGCTAGAGTTTGCTTACTTCTATGCAGTAACGAAAATTCTTTTAATAATTTATAAGATGAACGATCTGCCCATTCATACCCAAACCTTGCACCCTTCCCTTCGGGAAGAGCTTCAGTGGAAACCTGCTCCTGTAAAGGCGTTGATAAGGATGGGCTTGGGCATATAAAATCAGCCAAAGAAATATTAGGTTGTCCTGCTGCTTTTTTTATTTGTTGACGCAAAAATTCAAGATTGATTTTTTTATCTTTTATTGTTACTTCAATAGTATCATCATCAATGGCATTAGCATTCCAGAAACCGATAACGCCTTTTGCAGTTAGCCATTTTTCATCAATAATTTTTTTGAGCAATTTTTTTGCATCATTAAAAAGTTTGGTGGCTTCGCTACCAATTTTTTCATCCAATAAAATTTGCGGAAACTTTCCATGCATTTCCCATGCAATAAAAAATGGCTGCCAGTCAATATAATTTTCTATTTCATTTAAATCATAATTTTCAAAAGTTTTTGTTCCGGTAAAAGTTGGTTGTGTAGGAATAAAATTTTTCCAAGCAATTACTGTTTTATTTTGTTGCGCTTCTTTAAAAGTCAATAATTTTTTTGCTGATCTTTTATTCCCAAAATCTTTTTTTAATTTTTCATATTCATTTTTTATATCAGAAAGAAAAGCAGCCTTTGTTTCTTTATTTAATAAATTACCCGCAACCGTTACACTTCTTGAAGCGTCGAGCACATGCACCACACCATTATCAAACTCCGGCGCAATCCTCACGGCAGTATGCAAGCGTGAAGTAGTAGCGCCGCCAATCATAAGCGGTGTAGTAAAATTATTTCTTTTCATTTCTTTTGCTACATGCACCATTTCATCAAGCGATGGAGTTATTAATCCGCTG
The DNA here is from genome assembly GCA_025933775.1 of Chitinophagaceae bacterium. GTDB lineage: Bacteria > Bacteroidota > Bacteroidia > Chitinophagales > Chitinophagaceae > Ginsengibacter. Next base: position 14,768 of record JAICZH010000047.1, on the reverse strand, counting down.
AGTCCAATTAAGGCAACATTATTTTCTTTTGCTACCTGCAAAATTTTATCAGCCGGAACCATTACACCGAGATCAATTACTTCATAACCATTGCAGCCTAATACAACGCCCACAATATTTTTACCAATATCATGCACATCGCCTTTTACTGTTGCCATTAAAATTTTTGCAGGGCCGGCGCCTTCAACATTTAATATTCCTGCTTTAATATTTTTTTGTTTTGTTTTTTCTTTTTCTGCTTCTATAAAAGGAAATAAATAATTCACACTTTTTTTCATAACCCTTGCACTCTTTACCACTTGCGGTAAAAACATTTTTCCGCTTCCAAACAAATCGCCCACGATATTCATTCCATCCATAAGCGGGCCTTCAATTACATCAAGCGGCTTGGGATATTTTAATCTTGCTTCTTCAGTATCGGCATCAATAAAATCGGTAATTCCATTTACTAATGCATGGCTTAAACGTTTTTCAACAATTTCATTTCTCCAGGCTTCATCTTTTACAATTATTTTTCCTTTGGTTTTTACGGTTTCCGCAAATGCTAATAATTTATCTGTTGCCTCAGCATTTCTGTTTAGTATTACATCTTCACACAATTCTTTTAATTGCGGATCTATTTGCTCATAAACCTGCAACTGGCCTGCATTTACAATGCCCATATCCATTCCGGCCTTAATGGCATGATATAAAAAAACTGAATGCATCGCTTCTCTCACGGTTTCATTTCCGCGAAAAGAAAATGACACATTGCTTACACCGCCGCTCACTTTGGTAAGCGGCATTAATTTTTTTATTTCACGTGTTGCTTCAATAAAATCAACTCCGTAATTATTATGCTCTTCAATGCCTGTGGCAATTGCAAAAATATTCGGATCAAAAATTATATCCTGCGGCGTATAGCCGGCACCGTTAGTAAGAATATCATAAGCCCTTTTGCAAATGTCAACTTTACGTTGCATGGTATCGGCCTGGCCTTTTTCATCAAATGCCATTACAATTACAGATGCGCCAAAACTTTTACAAATGAATGCCTGGTCAAGAAATTTTTCTTCTCCTTCTTTTAGTGAAATAGAATTTACAATGCATTTGCCCTGCACGCATTTTAATCCGGCTTCTATAATGTTGAATTTTGATGAATCAATCATTACAGGAATTTTAGCAATATCTGGTTCTGCCTGTAAAAGATTTAAAAAAGTTGTCATTGCCTTTTCACCATCAAGCAATGCATCATCCATATTTATGTCGAGAATCTGTGCGCCGCTTTCCACTTGTTGCCTCGCAACAGATAATGCTTCTTCAAAATTTCCTTCGCGTATCAAGCGTGCAAATTTTTTGGAACCCGTAACATTGGTTCTTTCGCCAATATTTACAAAATTTGTTTCAGGGCGTACTACCAGAGGTTCTAAACCCGCGAGGCGTAAAAAGGGTTGGATCGTTTTATTTTCTAACATTTTTATTTTTTTTGATCAGGTATTCTGAAACCGATTGGGTTTCTTGGTTTACTTTCCTGGATCAATAATTTTTTTAAATAGGCAAACACTGTTTTTATTTCTTCATCATGTTTTATTAAATGCTGTTCTATCTTTTCTATCTTCATCCACAAATCTTTATTATCTAAAATAAGTTGTTTCATTTTAGTAAATAGTCGGATGATTTGAATATTAACCTGAATTGCAGTTTCGGAATTTAATACGCTTGATAACATTGCAACGCCCTGTTCAGTAAAAACATAAGGAAGTTTTCTTGTTCCCCCTCTGCCTTTATTTTTTGATATCACAAATTGTGATATCAAAGATTTAAATTCTAATTCTGTCAACTGAAACATAAAATCCGTAGGAAATCTTATTCCATTTCTTTTTACCGCTTGATTTAAAACTCTTACTTCAACTCCATACATTTCAGCCAAATCTTTATCCAGCATTACTTTCATTCCACGTATTAAATAAATTTTTTCAAGAATGGTTTCTTCTGAAACTTTAATTACGGGCAACTTTGATTTTGACATTTCTTAATATTAATATGATAAATTAATCAAAGTTGTAAATAATTTTTTAAGATTGAAATCGCATTTTTAATATCAAAGATTAATTAATTAACTCTTCTTCCAACACCGGCAATTTTCTTGGCTGATATTTTTTTACTTGTTCTGCAATGTGTTTTATATGTTCGGGAGTAGTGCCACAGCAACCACCAACAATATTTACAAAACCTTCGCGTGCCCATTCTTCAATTATATGTGCCGTTTCTTCGGGTTGTTCATCATATTCACCAAACGCATTCGGCAAACCTGCATTGGGGTATGCTGATGTATAACAAGCTGCAATTTCACTAAGCTCTTCAATATGGGGGCGCATTTCTTTTGCACCCAATGCACAATTCAATCCAACGCTTAAAGGATTTGCATGAGACACAGAAATATAAAATGCTTCAAGCGTTTGCCCGCTTAATGTTCTTCCGCTTGCATCGGTTATGGTTCCGCTAATCATTATTGGAAGTTCTTTTTGTTTTGTATCTCTGAAATATTTTTTAATGGCATAAATAGCAGCTTTAGCATTAAGTGTATCAAAAATAGTTTCTATTAAAAGTAAATCTACTCCACCATCTACAAGACCGCGAACTTGTTCATAATATGCATTGGCCACTTCATCAAAAGTAACGGTGCGAAAGCCGGGATTATTTACATCAGGAGAAAGGCTTAATGTTTTATTTAATGGACCAATGGCGCCCGCAATGAATTGGGACTTGCCTGTTGCCTGGTGTCTGTTGCCTGTAAAATTATCAATCGCATTTTTTGCACAACTTGCTGCTGCTACATTCAATTCGTAAGCCAATGATTGCATATCATAATCTGCCTGCGCAATAGCAGTGCTGCTGAATGTATTGGTTTCGATAATATCTGCGCCAGCATTTAAATATTCTGTATGAATGGCTTCTATAACATCAGGCCGTGTAATGCTTAGCAGGTCATTATTTCCCTTTACATCTTTATGCCAGTCTTTAAATCTTTCACCGCGAAAATCTTTTTCCTCTAGTTTGTAACGCTGAATCATAGTGCCCATAGCGCCGTCAATAATAAGTATGCGCTCATTAAGGCATTGCTGAATTGTTTTTTTCATTTTAAAAAAATTAAAATTGAATAAAATAATTTTTGCAAAAAGTGAAGTAAAAAGATAAACGAAATTTAAATCCTCTGAAGAATGATGCGGAATGGTTTCGTTTATTAGTTCAGTTTAATTTACTTTTCACAATGTATCTCCGGATGAACAATAAACAAATCCGCCGGAAGATGAATGCAAAATTAAATTAAAGCTATAATATCTCAAAATGCATTTCTTTAACCATTCGCAGAAACAATTTCATTACGTTCATCTTTTTCACGCAATTTTTTTGCAAATTTTCCGATGGTAAGGCCTTGTACTACTATTGAAAATAATACTACAATATAAGTAATCGAAACAAACATATTGCCATACATATATTTTGGCACGGCTAAAGCAAGCGCTACGGAAATGCCGCCACGCAAGGCGCTCCACGTAAGAATAGGAATAGCGTTTTTCTCAAAGGCTTTTTTATTTTTTGAAATAATAATAGGAATGGAAACAGAAATTAATCTTGCAAACAATACAATTACAATGGCCATGCAACCCAGCCAAAGAAGGGTAAGATTAAATGCAACAATCAGCATTTCAAAACCAATCAACAAAAATAAAATAGCATTCATTAATTCATCCATCAGTTCCCAAAATTTGCTGAGATAATCGCGGGTAGTATCGCTCATTCCTGTGCTCATGCTTTTATCGCCGGTGATTAATCCCGCTATCACCATTGCCAGTGGCCCACTCACATGCAACTGGCCGGCGAGCGAATAACCTCCCATCACAATAGCAAGGGTTAGCATTACTTCCACTACATAGTTATCAATTGACTTTAAAGCCCAATAACACAGATAACCCAAAAGCCAGCCCAGCAACAATCCGCCTCCTGCTTCCCGTAAAAAGAGCCATATCACGTTCCATACAGAAACATTTTGTAATCCAATTTTTGCGGTTTCATAAAAAGTAATAAAAAGTACCACGCCAACACCATCATTGAAAAGGCTTTCACCACTAATTTTTGTTTCTAATGAAGACGGAATTTTTGCTTTTTTTAAAATACTCACTACTGCAATGGGATCGGTAGGTGAAATTAAAGCGCCAAATAAAAGGCAGTATAAAAAATTTACCTGAAGACCAAACAGTGAAGTAGTGATAAACAAAAGAAGTCCGATAATAAAAGTAGAGATTAAAATACTGATGGTGGAAAAGGTGATGATCGCTTTTCTTTCACTTCTTAATTTTTTTACATCAATATGAATAGCTGCTGCAAATAATAAAAAGCTGAGCATTACTTTTAAAACAATCGTGTTGAAATCTATTGCGCTGATGGCAGCAATGGTATCTACAAAAAATTGAGGAAAAATATTATCCAGCCCAATGATAGCCAAAGAAGCAATAAGCGAGATGATCATAATTCCAATAGTTCCGGGAAGCTTGATGAACCGGTGATTGATATAACCAAAAACAGCAGCCAGTAAAATAATAACCGTTATGATATTATATATTTCCATTAGCTTTTTATGAAACAGAAATAAATTTCAATACAAAACTTTATTTGCAGCAATCTTTTTTTCGTATAAAAATTGCTTTAAATATTTTTAATAAAAAATTCCCGATACTGTTTATAACGGTCATGCGTAAACGCTTTTTTGATAATTAAACAAAATTTTTTTTCTTCCAATTCGTTTGTTCGCCTGAAAAATGGTGAGTAGAACACCGTCCACGGAAGGCCGCCACCGTTGGTTTCCCACCAAAAACAGCTTCTAGCAATTCTTTTGTTCACAATTGGATAATTCTGTTTCTATTTCAATAGTGCTGTGTTGAATTTTATGATGTATCAATTCCTGTTTTAAATTTTGAACCACATCCATTTTTTCAGTAAAGCTCAGAGCATCATTCACCGAAACATGCGCGGTTAGTGCATTTTCGGTAGTGCTCAATGCCCATATATGAATGTGATGAACGTCTGAAATATTTTTTTGCGAAGCAATTATATTTTTTATTTCATTCATATCAATTTCCGGGGGCACCGCATCTACTGATAAGCGAAAACTATTGGTAAGCAACGACCACGTGCCAATTAATATTACAATCATTACAATAAGCCCGATTACCGGATCAACCCAGTACCATTGTGTAAAAGCAATTAAAATTCCTCCGGCAACAACACCTGCAGATACCAACGCATCGCTCATCATGTGCAGGTAAGCACTTTTAATATTAAGATCAGTATGACGATTTTTAAAAAACATTAAAGCGGTAACAAGATTTATAACAATGCCGATTCCTGCAACCCATGCAATCACATTACCTTTTACAATTACAGGATGTAATAAACGATGCACCGATTCAAAACCTAAAATACCAATGGCAATCAATAAAAAAACGGCATTGAATAATGCAGCAAGCACGGTTGTTTTTTTATAGCCATAGGTAAATTTTTCTGTAGATTTTTTTTGCGCCAGACGAAATGCGATGAGCGATAATACAAGGCTTGCCACATCGCCAACATTATGACCGGCATCAGTAAGCAACGACATGGAATTATTTAAAATACCGGCAACAACTTCTACAATTATAAATAAAACGTTCAGGCTGATGCCAACAACAAATGCAGCATCATTACCCGAAGGATTTATTGCATGATTATGATTATGATGATCGTGATGATGTGCCATCTGCAAAAAATTACAACAAAGTTATTGAAGATGAAATTGTGAAAATTATTTTTTAATGATGAAGAAATCGCAACTGAAAAATTTTTATTTTAAGATAAATTAAATCATAGACTGGTTATTCATATTGTAAAATAAATTTACCACAAGCGCCGTCCAGCCTGTTTGATGGCTGGCTCCCAGCCCGCGTAAATTATCTCCATGAAAATATTCATGAAACAAAACGAGATCACGGTTTTCTTCTTTTTGATAAAACCAATTGTACGGCCCAAAAACCAATCTTTCGTTATGTTCATTTTTTTCAAAAATAGAAAGCAGGCGTTGTGTAATTTTTTTGGCAACTTCTGTGAGCGAAAGAAATTTGCCGGAACCCTCTGGATATTCCACTTTATAATCGTCTTCATAAAAATAACCAAAGATTTTTATCGCCCGGATGATAAGAAAATTCAACGGCATCCATACCGGGCCACGCCAATTGGAGTTTCCGCCAAACATGTTGGAAGTAGAATCGCCGGGGTCGTATTGAATAGTATAATGAGTGCCTGCAAAATCCAATGAATACGGATTTTGTTCATAATATTTTGAAAGTGCTCGAATGCCGCCTGCAGAAAGGAATTCGGATTCATCTAAAACTCTTTTAAGAATAAAGCCCAATCTTTCTTTGCTTACCATTGATAATAAAATACAATCATCGCTGCTTTTATCCTGGCTCGGTAAGTATTTATTATTTTCTTTCCGGTAATTCTGAAACCAATCCATCCGTTTTGTAAAATCAATAAGATTATCGCGCTGTTCTTTTTCAATAACTGTTGCAGCAAACAAAGGAATGAGGCCAACAGCAGAACGAACTTTTAATGGTAATGCATTCGATTTATTTAATGATAACAGGTCGTAAAAAAATTTATCTTCTTCATTCCATAATCCCATTTCGTTAAGCGCTTCTCCGATTATTACAAAGTGCTCATAAAATTTAGTGCCGGCATCTTCAAACGATTTATCATACATGGCAATTTCAAGAGCAATATCCATCATGCCGAGCGCATACATTCCCATCCAGCTTGTGCCATCGGCCTGCTCCAGCAGCACATCGCCGGGCAATATCATGCTCCGGTTAAAAAGCCCGATGTTATCAAGCCCCAAAAATCCACCTTCAAAAATGCTGTTGCCATTGGCATCTTTACGATTAATCCACCAGGTGAAATTGATAATAAGCTTCTGAAAAATTTTTTTTAAAAAATCAATATCATTTTTCCCATAAATATTTTTTTCGGTTCTATAAACCTGCAATGCTGCAAATGCATGCACCGGCGGATTTACATCACTGAAATTCCATTCGTAAGCGGGCAACTGGCCTTGCGGGTCCATATACCATTCGCGCATGAGCAATACTAATTGATGCTTTGCAAAATCGGGATCAATTAATGCGAGTGAGATGCAATGAAAAGCCGTGTCCCATGCGGCATACCATGGATATTCCCAATTATCGGGCATCGAAATAATATCCTGGTTTTTTAAATATTTCCATTCATGATTGCGGCCGTTTCTGCGCTCTTCGGTATCGGGCGAAATGCCATCGCTGGTATTTATCCATCGTTCCAAATCATAATGATAATATTGTTTGTTCCACAACAATCCTGCAAAGGCAAGCCGTTGAATATTTTTTTGATCGGCATTTGTTTCGGAAGGAATTATGGCATTGTAAAAATCATCCGCTTCTTTTTTTCTTGTTTCAAATATTTTTTCAAAATTTTCTGCAAAAGGTTTTTCTGTTTGGTTATTAGTAAGGCGTAAATAAATTTTTTGAGAATCGTTGGGTTTTATTTTATAATAATAAACCGGCGAACATTTGGTGCCTTGTTTTTTTTCTTTTAATTTTTCATGATCTATTCCATTAATAATGGCGTCGTGAAAAGCATCTTTTACAAACTCAGTTTTATTTTCCCGGTTAAAAAGTTTTTTAAAATTGGTTTCATTTTCTGTAAATAAAACTTCGCCGGCTTCCTGAAAATACAAATAATAATCGCCTAAAAATTTATGCGATGCCTTTACACTTTGATTGTTTAAAAAAGTAATGGAAGGTTTATCTTCATCTCCTGCATATTGCCATTTGTTATAAAATAATAACGTGGGCAATACAGTTATATCTGCGGTTTCACTGCCTCGATTTACAATTTCGATTTTAATATAAATATCTTCACTGTTGTTTTTTGCATATTCAACATATACATCAAAATATTTATTATCGCTGAAGATGCCGGTATCTAAAATTTCATATTCAGGATCTTCTTTACTGAGCGCTTTATTTTTATTAAGAAGATCATCATAAGGGAATGTTTCCTGCGGATATTTATATAAATATTTCATGTAATAATGCGTAGGAATATTATCGAGATAATAATATAATTCCTTTACATCTTCGCCATGATTGCCTTGAGGATTGCTTAATCCAAAAAGCCGTTCTTTTAATATCGGGTCTTTTCCATTCCACAGCGCAATAAAAAAACATAAATTTTGATAAAGGTCTGAAATGCCCGCCAGGCCATCTTCTCCCCATCTGTACACACGGCTTCTGGCATGTTCGTGAGGGAAATAATTCCATGCATCGCCAATGGAACTATAATCTTCACGTACCGTTCCCCATTGTCGTTCGCTTACATACGGGCCCCATTTTTCAAGCGGCACTTCTTTTTTTGAATTGGCTTCTAATCTTATATGTTCAGCAGTATTCATACAGTGAATATGAGTAGTGAATTATAAATATGAAAAATAAATTACAAAACCTTTTCTTGCTCTTCAAACTGTAGTTTATGCAATTTATAATAATAACCCTTGAGTTGTAAAAGTTCGTAATGGGTTCCGGTTTCTTTTATTTCTCCTTTATCCAAAACAATAATTTTACTGGCTTTGCGAATGGTAGATAACCGGTGCGCAATTACAATAGAAGTGCGTCCTTTAATTAATGTATCAATGGCATGTTGAATAAGCATTTCACTTTCGCTGTCTATTGAAGAAGTAGCTTCGTCCAAAATTAAAATGGAAGGATTAAAAAGTATGGCTCTTATAAAAGATAATAATTGTCTTTGACCCAATGAAAGCGTGGCGCCTCTTTCCATTACATTATAATCGTAACCTCCCGGTAGTTGCATAATGAAATCGTGCACTCCAATCATTTTTGCAGCTTCCATCACTTGTGTTTTTTCAATTGAATTATTTCGAAGCGTTACATTATCATATACCGAGCCCCCAAACAAAAAAACATCCTGCAATACAACTGCGATGCGGCTTCGTAAAAAATCAATGTCATAATCTTCTATATTTTTATCATCAATTTTTATAGCGCCTTTATTAATATGATACAGCCTGTTTAAAAGACTGATGATAGAAGTTTTGCCGCTGCCTGTATGGCCCACGATTGCAAGTGTTTCACCCGGATTAATGGTAAAAGAAATATTTTTTAAAACATATTCTTCATCAATATATGCAAACCATACTTTATCAAATTCTACTTTGCCTTTAATATTAATTTGGTTAATTCCATTGTGTGTTTCGGGCGTTACATCCATATTATCCAAAACTTTAAAAACTCTTTCGCTGGCAACCATTCCCATTTGCAATACATTAAATTTATCTGCAATCACCCGCAGTGGCCTGAACAATAAATTTAAATACATGATAAATGCAATAATTACTCCTGCATTAAACCCATTATTAGCCCCCCACCAAACTAACAATCCGGTTGAAAAGGCCAATATGATTTCCACCACCGGGAAAAAAACAGAGTAAGCCAAAATAGCGCGGATATTGGCATTGCGATGTTCTTTATTAATATTTTTGAACTTTTTAAATTCTTTATCTTCCACCGCGAAAGCCTGTACCACACTCATTCCTGTAATATGTTCCTGTACAAAAGCATTAAGCGCCGCCACCGCATTGCGCACTTTTATAAAAGATTTGTTTACGCTTTCTTTAAAAAAATAAGTGGCAATAATAAGTATCGGAAAAGGCGCAAGGCTTATTAACGTTAATCGCCAGTCAACGAAAAACATAAATAATAAAATAGAAATAATAGAAAGTAAATCTGAAATGATGGGAATAAGTCCGTCAGAAAAAATATCATTTATAGATTCAATATCATTAATGGTTCTGGTAGTTAAAGTACCAATGGGCGTTTTATCAAATTGCGAAAGATTAAAGCTGAGAATTTTTTTATACACTTTTACTCTTAGGTCTTTTACAACCGTTTGCCCAAGCCATGAAGTAAGAAAAGCAAAATAAAAACGAAACGCTGTTTCAATCAACAGCATTCCTATTTGTATAATGGTTATTAAAATGAGCCACGAAATATTTTTGTCTTTAATAAAAACATTTACGGTGTATTGAATAAGATACGGGCGCAGCGGTGAAATAACGGCCAGCAGCACAGAAAGAACAATTGATATATATAATTTCTTTTTATAAGGCCGGGTAAAACTAAAAACTCTTTTGAGCACGCTAAAATCTAAAAGCGCTTTGCGCTGTTTTTTTTCGGGCATCTGCAAAATTAAGCGAATAAAAAGTTTTGAAATTGGCAGATTAAATTTATCAGCAATTTCGATTATACTTTTCTTTTATTTTCATAAAATATTCCTACCATTTTGAATAGAAAAAACTATCATTTTTGATAGGATAAAAAATTTTAAGAATTATTGTAATAACAAAATTTGTTTTACAAAAAATTATTTATGGAGCAATATGAATTTGTTGTAATGAATTACTTTTAAATGCATTTTTTTAAAATACAAAAAATGCTATTGCACTACATCACCGCCGCGGCTATAGGCTTTTAAAAATAATGCGCCGAGATTTTTATGAGGCGGAATATAATCTTCAAAAGTTTCTCTTAATTCTTTGGGCGCTTTATTAAAATAATTGGTAAGATCAGCCCACATCTTACGCCAGTCAATGTTTTCGCCGTTGCGCAAGGTATTATCAAGCGCATCAATGATGGGTTTATTTACATCCATTGCGCCGGTTTGCTTGGTAGAAATGATATGGGCTTCGGGCGCATATTTCAAAATGGTTTTAAGATTTTGATAACCACCGCAAGAGCCAAGCATAATAATTTTTGCATTTTCAGAAAGCTGCTTAATAGTATAAACAAGATGGTAGCTGTGGCCGCGATGTATTACAACAGAGGGTTTCAAGCCAAGGTCATCCATATAATCAATGAGGTCTTTTTGCGCTGCGGCATCTTTATCTGTTTCATTGTCTAATGGAAGATTTGCAAATATCCAGATGGGCTTTCCTTTTGTTGACTTTATTTCTATCCATTCTTTTTTATGAATAATTCTCCAGTCGGCAGATGGAAATGAAGTAAGATAGCTGTTGAAAGATTGCTTGCCATCTTTATCGCCATAAAAAAATACCTGCTCAATGATGCGGCCCGAATCATCGGCGAGGTAATTATAATTTACGGTATATACCGGTGGTATTCCAATTTCTTTTGAAAGATCAATTCCGTTTTTTTCATCTGCAGAAAGAAAAATCATTTTTAAAAGATGGTACATTTTTTTCCCATGTTCATTATCATCTTTAGTGCATCGTTGTTCGTTAGTTTCTACATTCTGCAACATAGATTTTTGAAGTTCGGGATTGGTAATGCTTCCATACGAATCGGCAACATCCACCGCATCTTCAAGCGTTCCGGTTCTTTCGAGATTTGCTACAAAAGCCTGCATTAAAGTTTCTGATTCCTGCGCCGGCATTGATTTTAAGAATACATCAAGCTTATTATACTCTGCGGCCATTTTAATAAATTTTTTAAAATGGTCAAAATTCAATGTCATTAATAATGAATCGCCATGAGGTATTGGCCCCATTTTTTGCATCATCCGGTCGAACGAATATTTATAGCTTGATGTATAAATATCATTTTCGCCAAACACCATCATGTAATATAAATCTTCAGCGCTTAAAGGATCAATAGCCCTGAAACGCACAGCCGGACTGGGGTTTTCATGAAGATCGTTTATCGGCGTTATAAAATGCTGCACGGCTTTTCGCTGCAGCATGTCTATTAATCCATCGGCGCCAAGCATTGCAATTGGCGTATCTCCGGCCACTAATCTTGGGAAATAACTTTCTTCAGTTTTAACCAGTAATTTATAATAGCCAACACTGTCATAATTAGTATCGGATGTTCCGGCATATTTGGCAATGTTTTCCATTGATTCGCGCCCGTTAATTAAGTTGTCTAAAAAAGGAAAATAAAAAAGTGCACGCTGCTGCAGTTTACTCAATGCGACTATCGTTTTAATTCGTACGTCTTTATTTCTTCTTATCAGTTTTCCTTGCGGGCTACTTACCGATTGCGCATAAGAATATACCTGGCTGGGGCTGTTATTAAATGCATCAATTACCAAAGAATCTGCAAAAGGTTCATTTACATAAGGAGCAATATTAGCCAGTATTTTATCCGGATTCAGTTTACAAAATTTCAGAAATAAAATTTTCTGACATTCTTTGTAGCCGGGGTTTTCATTAAATATATCTGCATTGATAACGCCTACTTCGTAAGGAACTTTTTCAATAAAAGGTTCCATATTTTCTCCTTTAAGATTGGCGTTCATGATTTCTGTAAAATTATCAACGAGCAACGGCGCTAATGCGGGAGAAATTTTATGCGATCGCCAACTATTGGTAAAATCTCTTACCAGAAATTCAACATAACGCAGGTATCTTATCTTATCATTATTGGTCGCAAGTGTGGAATCTATTTCAATATCGTTTCGTAATACATTTATTTTTCTGTAAATAGCATCCGTAACCTGTAAGTTTATTTCGGGATTGGTAGAAACTTTTACGATACCGTCTAAACGGCCATCAGCGCGGTCGGCACGCTTTTGCTCGGCTTTTATTTTATCGTGAAACACCTGCCTGTTGAGTGGAATGTTGGTAGTGTCTCCATTTGCGAGCGTTATAAGCGGAATAAAAAAACACGCAATAAAAAAGTAAAAAATGGATCTCATAGTTTCTAAAAGAAGCAAAAATACAACCAATGGTTGCAAATTTATTCAAATGGTCTATTTATTAAGAGAACTCCGGTAAATAAAATGCTGCATGGCAAAAGGGATTAACCTTTTGTTAGGAAGAAAAGCTGATTATATGCTTCATAGATAAAAAACCTGTTTTATTTTTTAGAATAAAAAATTTGCTGCAGTTAATGATAATCCTTATTTTTCTTTAATTATAATATTCTATTTTCTTTTTTTATTTTTTTTTAAAATAAGTATTATTAGAAATAAAAAGCTATTATAAATCATATTTAAAAATTGACTTCTTATGAATAAAAAATTGCTTTTATGGAGCATCGTAGTTGCGCTGGGCGGCTTTCTTTTTGGATTTGATACGGCAGTAATTTCAGGAGCCGAACAAGATATAAAACGAATCTGGGAATTGAGCGATGTATTGCATGGAATAGCCATTGGCATTGCATTGTACGGCACTGTTATCGGCGCGCTTACCGGTGGAATTCCTGCTACAAAATTCGGAAGAAAGAAAACACTTCTTTGGATTGGGATATTTTATTTGGTTTCCGCCATCGGCTCTGCATTAGCGCCGGGCGTTTATGCATTTATGGCTTTCAGAATTTTAGGAGGGCTTGCAATTGGCGCATCATCGGTGGTGGCCCCAATGTATATTACAGAAATTGCTCCTGCAAAAAATCGCGGAAAGCTGGTGGCTACTTTTCAATTTAATATTGTATTCGGAATTTTAATTGCTTATTTATCTAATTATTTATTGCAGGGAGTTGGCGGCGATAATAGTTGGCGCATCATGCTTGGTGTGGCTGCGATTCCGGCATTAATATATTGCATTCTTGTTTTGTTTGTTCCTGAAAGCCCTCGCTGGCTTATGGTTCACAGGGGCGATTATAATACTGCCCGCAAAATTCTGGCAGTAAGCGATCCCGAAGGTGTGGATAATGCCATACTTGCTTTACATAAATCTATTGAAGAAGAACATCAGAAAGAAAGCTTATCTGCTTTTTTTTCGAAACGATTCAGCAGGCCCATTTTTTTGGCAATTTTTATTGCATTCTTCAATCAAATGTCGGGTATAAATGCAATCATTTATTTTGCTCCAAGAGTTTTTGAATTGGCTGGTATTGGCAAACAGGCTGCCTTTTTGCAAAGCGCGGGAATTGGTTTGGTAAATCTTGTGTTTACCATGTTAGGCTTGTATCTTATTGACCGGCTCGGCAGAAAAAAATTAATGTTGATTGGTTCTATCGGTTACATTCTTTCTTTGGGCGCAGTTGCTGCGGCATTTTATTTTAATTATGTAGGCGGAATGATTGTTCCCGTTTTATTGTTCATTTTTATTGCATCACATGCCATTGGCCAGGGCGCGGTGATATGGGTTTTTATTTCAGAAATATTTCCCAACAGCGTTCGTGCTTACGGGCAATCGTTGGGTTGCACTACTCATTGGCTTTTGGCAGCTATCATTACCACGGTATTTCCCATAATGGCAGTGCGATTCGGCGCGGCCCCTATATTTCTTTTTTTCGCCTGCATGATGGTATTGCAATTATTTTGGGTAATTTTTAAAATGCCCGAAACTAAAGGTGTGCCGCTTGAAGAATTAGAAGCGAAGCTTATTAAAAATAAAATTCCTGTTACACATTCTCTTTCAGCAAAAAGCTTATAATTAAGTTTTTTATAAAGATTAAATGAAAAATAAATCAATTCATAAAGTAGTTTGCTTTGGAGAAGTGCTGTGGGACATACTTCCGGCAGGCGCAGTGCCTGGCGGAGCGCCAATGAATGTTGCGTATCATCTTCATAAATTGAAAAAAAATCCTGCATTAATTACAAGCATCGGTGTTGATGAAAAAGGAAAAGAGCTAATAAAAATATTTACCGATTACGGCGTGTGCATCGATTTTTTTCAAACAAATAAAAATTATGAAACCGGTAAAGTATTTGCACAACCCAACGAACATAATGAAATG
>JAICZH010000160.1 GCA_025933775.1 Chitinophagaceae bacterium | reverse complement strand
TTTTATTTCATCTTCATTAATAGCCCTGTTATAAATTCTGATCTCATCCAATGTTCCATTAAACCAATATGGATATTGAGGGTTATTCATGCTTCCAAGAAACAGGTCATCTCCATTAGTAAAAGTAATTCCATTCGCCGGGCCTGAACCGGTAAGCTTACAATTCACATAAATTTTTGCGGTAATGCCATCACACGTATATACAACACTATACCATTCGCCGGTTTGAATAAATGGACTGTTAGAAGAGCCGCCAGAGTTAATCCCGAAAAAAGTCTCATGAGAGACATCTGCTTGGCTCTGCGAGCAATTTCGGCTGTTGGTAAAATACGAATCATCAAACCGAATGTTATAATCCCCCGGATTATAATCTGCATCTCCCTTCATTAAAACATTGTTACCGTGGCAGGTTCCCCGGTAAAAATCCGCAACTTTAACCCATGCACATATCGAAATCTGATTTGAAGAATTGAGTGTAGGACTATTGCGTATCCGTATGTAGTTATCTATGCCGTTAAAAGAATACGCACTGTTCGCATTACCGAACCTATCTTGCGTCAGAGTGGCATTGTTAAAAATTGGATTATTGGCATTCCCACTTGCATCATTTGCATTACCGCTGAATGGATAATATGCCATTAAGCCGGCGTTTAGATTAACTTGTGAGAATGATTGCAAAGAAGCTATCAGCAGTAAAAAGAGCAGAAAACCATTTTTCATAAACAGTTATTTTTATAGAACCCACGTCTCTCCTGCTTTTAATTTTGTGGTGATGAAAGTTGTGGAGTACTTTTATTTTTCAGTAAACAAACGAATAATCAAAATTGTTATTTTCTTTTGAATTCATTTTATCGGAAAAGTCATCATTGATAATTCAAAATCGGTTGCAGTAAATTTGCGGCAAAATTAAAGGAAAGAGTGGATAAAAAAATTAGAATTGGAGCAGTAAGCTATTTAAATACAAAACCGCTGATTTATGGTTTTCAAAGTGGAATGATGAATGAAGAAGTCGATCTCCTGATCGATTATCCTTCAAAGATCGCCTCAATGTTATTAAGCGACGAAATAGATTTAGGATTAATGCCTGTTGCAGTAATTCCGGAAATGAAAGAGCATTATATTATTTCTGATTACTGCATTGGAAGCGAGGGAGAAGTGGCCAGCGTGTGCCTTTTCAGCCAAGTCCCTTTATATGATATCAAAACAATTTTGCTGGATTATCAAAGCCGTACTTCGGTAGCGTTATTGAAAGTTTTGATAAAAGAGTATTGGAAACTGGATGTGATTTTCCAAAATACTTCAAATGGATATCAATCAGAAATATCCGGAACAACAGCAGGGCTAATAATTGGTGACCGCGCTTTAATGCAGAGAAGAAAATCCCGCTTTATTTTTGATCTTGGTGAAGAATGGAAAAATTTTACAGGATTACCGTTTGTTTTTGCCGCATGGATAAGCAATAAAAAACTTGACGAGGATTTCATAAAAGAATTTAACGAGACAAATAAATTTGGATTAAATAGTTTAGAAAAAGTAGTAAAAGAAAATCCTTTTGAAGTTTTTGACCTTCACACTTATTATACAGAATGCATCAGTTTTGATCTGAATGAAAATAAAAAGAATGGATTACAATTATTTTTAAAAAAGATTGCGAAATAAGCTATTTAATTTTTTGAGCAAAATATATTCAATTGCAAATCATACTCACTTGAAAAAGTTTTTGGTAAGAATGGCTGATCATAAACAGATGCGGCTTCCTTAATGTAAAATTTAAATCCTGCTTTGAAAATCAAATCGAGTATTTCCAGCAGTTCATTATTTTGCTGAAACGAGCCATGATACTCAATAAACATCTTGCTTACATTTTCCAATCGTGATTCAATATCTTTTAAAACTTTGTACTCAGCACCTTCAATATCCATCTTTAAAAAATCAACGTTTGTGTCAAGATAGTCTTTTAACCGTGTTGCCTGAACCGTAACACTATGAGAAGAATTGGTATCTCCAATTTTACTTCCCATATTTCCATCCTGGATAAAATTTAAGGAAGTATTTTCAATCCAAACAGCTTCTTCTTTGGCTTCAACATTTTTTAATTGGTGAGAAGAAATATTTTTTTGCAACAAATTGAAATTTTTTGCATCCGGTTCAAAACATACGATATGAGCGGTCGGACAAATACGTTTCAAATATATTACGCTTAGTCCGATATGCGCTCCGCAGTCAATTATGTAGGCATTCGGGGGAAGTTCCTGATTATAAACACCTTCAATAAAAATCTCTTTCAACCCATGTAAATATTCCCAACCACCGTAAAAAAATGTTTCATGCTGCAATAATTTATGAGAATGAATTTCATCAGCAGACAGATGTTTTAAATACTTTAATTTAAACCAATTTATGTTTACGTTGCGATAAGGATTTGTAATTGATTTACTGATTCTTAAATTAATTCCATTAACTAAATTTTTAAAGAAAGAGTTATATACCGCCATTTAGGATAATTTTGGGCAAATTAATACATCGCATACTATCTACCAATGATATCTGTACTTATATGTTCTGTTAATCCTGGTTTATTAGAAAAAGTAACCGAAAATATTCGCAACACCATAGGGATTCCTTTTGAAATTTTATCTTTCGACAACCGCATTGCAAAGAAGGGAATTTGTGAAGTTTACAATCACCTTGCTTCAAAGTCGAAATTTGAATATTTGTGTTTTATACATGAAGATGTCCTATTAAGAACAGAAAATTGGGGTAAAATTATCTGGAATATTTTTTTGTCTAATTCCCAAATCGGTCTTGTAGGAATTGCCGGAAGCAAATATAAATCCGCATATTTTTCCGGATGGTACACCGGTGTTAAAGAATTGGATTGCGCCAGTTATATCCATCAATATTCATCAAAAACAGAACACGTTTTATTATCCCCTTCTGGAAATAAACTAGAGGAAGTCGTTTGCATTGATGGAGTGTTTATGTGCTGTGCAAAAAGTTCATGGAGTAAAATATCTTTTGATGAAAAATTATTAAAAGGTTTTCATTTTTATGATATTGATTTTTCACTTCGAATGGCGCTTGAATATAAGGTGTTAGTAACTTTTGATATTGAATTGGTTCATATTACTACTGGGGGTGATTATAGCAATAATTGGGTCAAAACTGCGATTTTATATCATCAGAAAAAGAAAGGCGTTCTTCCATTAACAAAAACGTTGATAAACATAAAAAAAATTGACAAAAAAGTAATTATTACAACAATGGATCATCTAAAAAATTACAAAATAGATTTGTCAAATAAATTAAAATGGATTGTGTTTCAGAAGTTATATTTGAATCCAGCATTCTACTATGCAATTTTGAAATTTATTCTCTACGAACCTTGGGGTTTAAAAAAAATCCATTCTAATCGAAAAAATAAATGAAAGTTACTCCACTCATCTCCATCTGCATTCCTGCTTATAAACACATTGATTATTTAGAAAGATTATTAAATTCCATTTCAACTCAAACGTTTCAAGATTTTGAAGTAGTGATTACAGATGACAG
>JAICZH010000093.1 GCA_025933775.1 Chitinophagaceae bacterium | reverse complement strand
ACAAGCATCGGTGTTGATGAAAAAGGAAAAGAGCTAATAAAAATATTTACCGATTACGGCGTGTGCATCGATTTTTTTCAAACAAATAAAAATTATGAAACCGGTAAAGTATTTGCACAACCCAACGAACATAATGAAATGGTGTATGATATTGTAAAACCTTCCGCGTGGGATTTTATTGAATGGAAAAATGAAATGGAAGCGTTAGTTGCCGATGCAACTTTTTTTGTATTTGGAAGCCTCGCTGCAAGAAATGATGTTTCAAAAAAAACATTGATGAAACTACTTGAGTCAGCAAAAACAAAAGTTGTTGACATTAATTTACGTGCCCCGCATTTTACTAAAAAAATTGTTGAAGAATTATTAACCAAAGCCGATCTTTTAAAATTAAATCTCGCAGAGCTTGAATTAATAAGCGATTGGTTTTCCAAATATAAAAATATTGACGACCGCGTTCATTCTATTTCGGATAAGTTTAAAATAGAAAATATGGTAGTTACCCTGGGCGGCGATGGTGCAAAATTATATTATAACGGCAACGCCTATACGCAAAATGGATTTAAAGTAAAAGTGGCTGATACCGTAGGCAGCGGCGATGCTTTTTTAGCAGGCTTGCTTGCTAAGTTATTGGATAATGCTTCGCCAGCTGATGCGCTTGAATTTGCAAGCAGGATGGGCGCTTTTGTTGCTACACAAAAAGGAGGATGCCCTTCTTATGATATGAAACAAGTAGAAAATAATAATGATTTATTTAAATAAATCGCTGAAAATATTTTGCAAGCGAATTTTAAACTCAAACACAATTAATCACTTCAAAATTTTTATTCATTAAAACAAAATCGGCTTTATAACCTTTTTCAATTTTTCCTGTTTCATTATCAATACCCAAAGCCTGTGCCGGATAAAGGCTCGCCATTCTTAAAGATTCTTCCAAAGAAATATTACATTTTTCCGTGCAATTTTTTACAGCCTTCATCATCGTTAATGCAGAGCCGCTGAGTATTCCATTCGATTCGTATTTATCACCTTTCAATTCGTGCGGGTAAGGCGCTTCGGTTGTTGCGGTTACGGCGTCTGTTATTAAAAATAATCTTTCGCCCATTAATTTTTTTGCCAGGAGAATCATATTAAAATCTACATGATAGCCATCGGCTACAATGCTCGCCATCACATCAGGATGCAACATTGCCGCAGCAGGAAAACCCGGCTTGCGATGATGCAGTGCACTCATGGCATTGAATAAATGCGTTGCTAAATGAATGCCATTTGCAAAAGCGGTATTCATTTCCTCATAAGCGCCATTGCTATGGCCGGCAGAAATTAAAATGCCATAACTTTTTATTAAATCAATAATTTCTTTAGAACAAACTTCGGGCGCAAGCGTAATAATTTTTATAATGCCTTTTCCATATTCACTCAGTTCAGCAACTTCATCCATTTGCGGCGAATGAATAAAACTTTCTATATGGGCGCCGCGTTTTATTTTATTGATCCAGGGGCCTTCAATGTGCAAGCCTAAAACGCCTGTTCCGCCTTGTTTCCAGTATTCTTTTATGGCGTCAATTCCTTTGTGAAATACATCAGAATTGTTGGTTGCAATTGTGGGTAAAAAATATTTTGTTCCGCCGCCATTGCAATGCGCTTTCATTTTATAAAGTGTATCTGCATCAGGATATACCGAAAATAATTTTGATGCTGCGCCATAAATTTGTATATCAATAAAAGCCGGCGCCAATAAAGGAGCATGTTGTATAACGGTAACGCCTGTACGCAGTTTTTGTATCGGAACAATATCTTCAATAAAATTATTTTTTACGGTTACTGCGCCATCGTTTATGATTTCTTTTCCGGTAAAAATTTTATCTGCTGAATAAGCGGTAAGCATAATTATGTATTTATATTGAATGAATCGGCGTCTTTTGAAAAAGGATATTTTTTTCTTATTGCTATCAAATTTTCTTTTTGTAAAGTATAAGTAAAAATGTCTTCATCATTTTTTTTATGATACAAAATTTCTCCCAGCGGATCCACAATCATGCTTTCACCATTGTAGTGAATTTTATTGCCATCCTCCCCGGTTCTGTTAACGCCCACAACATAACATTGATTTTCTATTGCCCGTGCTATTAATAAAGTTTTCCATGCATGAATCCTTTGTTCGGGCCAGTTGGCTACATAAATCAAGAGATCATATTCAAATGCAGGCCTCACCCCTGGCCTATCTCCAAAGGAGAGGGGAGATTGCCGGCTCCAAACAGGAAATCGTAAATCATAACAAACCAATAAATTTATTTTCCATCCTTTTGCCGATGCGATTAATCTTTTGTTACCGGCGCTAAATTTCGTGTGCTCATCACCGTAAGCAAACAAATGTCTTTTATCATAATAACCGTATTCTCCATTTGGCAGCATCCAGATAAGGCGGTTAAAATATTTATTATTTTCTTTAATAATAATACTTCCCGTTAGAATTATTTTTTTTGATACCGCAATTTTTTTCATCCATTGCATCGTTTCTCCATTCATATCTTCTGCAAGCGTTTCTGCATTCATGCTAAAGCCGGTGCTGAACATTTCTGGCAAAATAATTATTTCCGTTTTTACTTTAATGCTATTTATTTTTTGAGAAAGCATTTTAAGGTTGGCTTGTTTGTTTTCCCAATGAAGATTTGTTTGAATGAGTGTGATGGCGAGAGAAGACATAATGTAAAGTTATTGGAAAAGAAAAGAATTTTATTAAGCGCTTTATTTTTAAGATTGTTATTGGCCTGGAGTTTGAAGCGATGGTTTAAAAAAAATTATAATGCCCGAAGGGCCATCAATAATAATTATAAAAGAAGCCGTACAGCAGTTTAAGGGGAAAAAAATAATAAAAGTTGAAGGGAATAGTAAACAGGATATTCAAAGAATGCTGGGCGAAAAAATAATTGATTTCAAAAGCTGGGGAAAACATTTTTTAATTTGCTTTAAAGATTTTACGCTCCGCATTCACTTTATGATGTTTGGAAGTTATCGTATCAATGAGCAAAAAAATGCGGAGCCGCGATTGAGTTTAGTTTTTAAAAATGGCGAACTGAATTTTTATACTTGTTCGGTTAAGTTTATTGAAGAAAATATTGATGATGTTTACGACTGGAGCGCCGATGTTATGAATGATGAATGGAACGGGAAAGCAGCCAGAAAAAAATTAAATGAAGTTCCTGAAACACTTATTTGTGATGCATTGCTCGATCAAAATATTTTTGCAGGCGTAGGAAATATTATTAAGAATGAAGTTTTGTTTCGTGCCAGGCTTCATCCGGAAAATAAAATTAAAGACATTCCTTCTACCAAAATAAGTGAGCTTATTAAAGAAGCACGCCATTACAGTTTCGATTTTTTAAAATGGAAAAAAGAATTTGTTTTAAGAAAACACT
Source organism: Chitinophagaceae bacterium (assembly GCA_025933775.1). Classification (GTDB taxonomy): domain Bacteria; phylum Bacteroidota; class Bacteroidia; order Chitinophagales; family Chitinophagaceae; genus Ginsengibacter. The sequence continues at coordinate 8,491 of JAICZH010000093.1, read as the reverse complement.
GGAAAGTGTATGCAAAAAAATATTGCCCGGGTTCAGAAATTCCTGTTATAAAAAAATATTGCGGCAAAACAAAACGACTCACTTTTTTTTGCACTGATTGTCAAATATTATATTCAATAAAAAAATAAATGGCACACCAGTTGTTTTCTTTTTTAAAAACAATTTAATTATGATACGAAAATTAAAATCGGGTGAATACCGTTTGTATTCAAGAAAAACAGATCCTAAAACGCATAAAAGAAAAAACCTTGGAACATTTAAAACAAGAGCCGCTGCTGAAAAACATGAGCAGGAAATTCAATATTTTAAAAGGCATTAAAAAAATTTCGTTTATAAAGGGAGATCAGCAAAAGTATTTCCCTGGTTAATGTCGCCGGTATCGTAGCCTTTTTTAAACCAATACATTCTTTGTGCAGATGTTCCATGCGTAAATGAATCGGGAGTTACGGTTCCTTGTGTTTCCTGCTGAAGGCGATCATCTCCGATTGCATTGGCTGCATCAAGGGCTTCTTTTATATCATTGGGATCAATTACGTTTTTCATTTGTTGATCGTAATGCGCCCAAACGCCTGCATAAAAATCGGCTTGCAACTCCAGCCTTACCGAATATTTGTTGTACTCTGTTTCGCTTACTTGTTGTTGAATCTTTTCCATTTTTTGCGTAACCCCTAAAAGATATTGAACATGATGGCCGACTTCATGCGCCACTACATAAGCCATTGCAAAATCACCAGCTACATTAAATCGCTGATTCAATTCTTGCGCAAAGGAAAGATCAATATATACATCATGATCAACCGGGCAATAGAAAGGGCCGCTTTGTGAGCTGGCTTCTCCGCATCCTGAAGTGGTAGCATCGCGAAACAGAACTAAGGTAGGGTCGGTATATGTTTTACCCATATCGCCAAAGATTTTTGTCCAAACATCTTCGGTATCTTTTAATACTACTTTTACAAAAGAGGCTTCTTTATCATCTGCAGCTTTTTGTTCGGCGCTCATTTCCTGCTGCTGTGGTTGCTGCTGCTGCAAATCCTGTTGCAATTGATTAATGTCTCCACCACCAAGAAGAAATTTTGCCAATATGAAAATAATACCAATTACACCGCCGCCAACGGCTACATGGCCGCCGGTAATTCCCCTGCGGTCGTCTATGTTATCGCTTTCCTGCCTGCCTTGCCATTGCATATTGTATAATTTAATTGTGAAGTAAATTTTATAGTTTTATTTTTTATCAAAGCTAAGAAGCCACATGCTAAAAATGCGCAGTTTTAAAAAAAATAAAAAGTGGTTGAATTATCAACCACTTTTTATACCATATTTTGAAAGCCTAAAGCTGCATGCCTTCTTAAATTAACACCAGGCCGGTTCTTTCAAATCCTCTGCAGGGAATGAATGCCGCATTGTTTGCGTCCTTTTCGGCTTTTATTTTTTCCAGTTCTTTTTGCAGTTGTTGGCGATTCTTTTGCATTTCCATTTTTTCTTTTTTCATTTCTTCACTCATTTTTTTCATATCCACATCTTTTATTTTTTTCATTGATTCTTTAAACTCTTTACTGTTCAATTCTTTTTTAAGTTGCTGCATACTCTTATCTATTTCCTGTTTCATTTTTGTATAATCAATTTTATTTATTGATTCTTTAATATCGTTGTTCATCTTATTCCAGTCAATATTTTTTAAAGAAGCATCAATTTCTTTTTGTATTTTTTCAAAATTAATTTTTTGCAAAGATTGCTGCACTTGCAGCTGAATTTTTTGCATATCTATTTCCTTTAATGCCTGCTGCACATTATCCATAATTTTATTAAAGTCAATAGCCGCAATCGCTTTATTAGCTTCTTCCAAAGCCTTTTGAACATTAATATTTACATTTAATTCCGTATCCGGAACCGTGTCTTTTACCGGAATGGTTTTACTGGATGGACCGGGAGAAAATGGATTTTTGAAAGACACAGAAATAAAAATCATCCCTGCAATTAAAAGCATTGCGCCGAAACGGAATGCAAAAGCAATAGTAGTTTTCATGATAAATAATTTTTTAATTACGAATAATCTCGTAAACAAATATACGATTCATTTCGTATTTAGTTACATTTTCCAAAATATTTTTTTAAAATTTTGTAAAAATTATTTTTTTCAAATATGGATGAAGTTTAAATGCGAATTTTATCGGGTAATAAAATCTAAAAACTATTATGAAAAAAATTATTGTCATATTATTTATATCATTATCCTTCCAGGCTTTTTCACAATCGAGCGATGAAAAGCCCATCGAAAAAAAAGGTTTTAAAAAAGAAAAATTGTTTACCGGAGGCAGCGCCACTGCGGGGTTTTCAAATTATTCAACCATATTGGGAATAACGCCGCAATTGGGCTATAGCCTTACCAATTGGGCGGATGCGGGAATTACTTTTAACCTTAATTATACTTCGCAAAGAGATTATCAAACTTTTGGAGATAAATTAAGGCAAACTGTTTATGGGCCCGGCGCTTTTGTAAGATTATTTCCTGTAAATTTTTTATTTGCAACTGCCCAATACGAGTACAATATGATTCATGTGAAATATATTCCCGCAGATAATGGCTCGTCAGTTCCACCCTACCGTGTAAACGCCAACAGTCTTTTGTTGGGCGCAGGCTATGCCGGCGGAAGATACCGTGGCAGCAACACATATTATTTTCTTTCTGTTTCATGGGATGTATTAGGTGATAAAAATTCGCCATACCTCGATGGGTATGGAAGAAGCAATCCTATCATTCGCGCAGGATACAATATAGGCCTGTTTCAGGGAAGAAGATAATTGGGCTCAAACGAAAAAATAAAATCGTGGCTGTTGTTTTATGAAAAGTGTTTTCAATATTTATTTTCGTGTATCCGATACCGTTAGCTCTATAAAAATAATTTATTTAAAAGATAAATCATACAAAAGCATTTCATAAAATATTAAAAATGTCATTTATTATTTTGATGTTTTTGATGGGCGCACTTCTATTTTGCTGGGCAATGTACGCCGGTTCATATTTAAAAGGTCGTTTACAATTTGTCCTATATCTTCCGGTTGTATTTTCCATGCATCGGCATCCGTAGGCACATGATCATTGAAGTAAGTGGCAACCGAGCCGGGCATAATGGTTGTAACTTTAATATCGTATTTGCGCAGATCGAGCATAATAGCCTGAGAAAACCCTACCAGCCCGAATTTACTTGCATTATATGCTGCTCCGTTTTCAAAAAAATTAGTTCCGGCGAGGCTTGCAATAGTTATAATATATCCTTTCGATTTTTTCAATGCATCTATGCTCGCTTTTACGCTGTTAAACACTCCGGTAAGATTGGTATCCATTGTGCTTTTCCAATCATCTTCCGATAAATTATCAATCGGTGCAAAATGCCCAACGCCTGCATTGGCAATTAATACATCAAGTTGCCCGAAATGATCTATAATTTTTTTTACGCTTTTTATTTCATCATCCAGCGAACTAACATCCGATTGCAAAGCCAATACCTTTGAAGCATCGTTGCTTAATGCTGTCGCAGCTTCTTTTGCCGATTGTAAATGACGACTTGTAATCGCAATTCTCATTTCGGCATTTAATAATTCTTTGGCTATGCCGTAACCGATTCCTTTACTTCCGCCGGTTATATAAGCCACTTTATTTTTATTACTATTCATAAAAACGTTTTATTTTTTTTAATCAAATTAAATAACACTTGTTTTGAAATAACATGTATTCTTAAATAAAGTTCATTGATAATTTGAATAAATAAAATTTTCTATTAACAATGTTTTTATAAACCTGATTCTTATTCATAAGTCAATAACAGCATCACTAAAAATTAAAATTATGAAAAAGATTTTTACACTTTTATTTTGTGCCGCCGTTTCATCCACTTTTGGTCAGGCCGGCCAAAGCAATACTGCTTGCAAAAATATTCATGTTGATTATCGCCAGGATGCTGTCAGGCAAAGAGACCAGGAAATACAAAAGGTAAATTATCAAAATAGTTTTCAGGTGAGCCTGGTGGTCAACGATAATAATTTAAGTATCTGGGAAAAAAGAGATGTTCTTGATAACCTCGAAGCACAAAGAATTAAAAACCTTAATAAAATTTATGACAGGTATCGCAATGCAGTAGCCTATTCGTCCCGCAATGAAAAAAACAATTTATTTAAAAGCGAGTTTTAGAATAATTGAAACAGGAGCAATCAACCAATTTTTAATTTGAATAAAAAATTATTGTTCAGCATAAATCTGCCTCAGCAATATTTTTCTTACATTCAGTTTTTAAAATAAAATATTTCTCTTGCAAAAAAAATCTGTTTTTTTTCTCCTCGTTTTTTTTTCGTTGCATATTACGGCACAAAATATTTCTAAAGATATTCTCAATAAGAGATGGGATGCTTACTGGATTACAGTTCCAAATGCACCAACACATGATTATGGCGTGTATCATTTTCGTAAAAGTTTTTCAATTGGTAATGTACCAGATTCTTTTGTAGTGCATGTGTCAGCCGATAACCGTTATAAATTATTTGTAAACGGAACAATGGTTTCATTGGGCCCCGGGCGGGCTGATCTTTTTCATTGGAATTATGAAACGGTTGATATTACAAAATATCTGCGTATAGGCATCAACGTTATATCGGCTGTCGTTTGGAATTTTGGAGATTATAAACCGGAACATCAAATATCTTTCCGCACCGGTTTTATTCTTCAGGGAGAAACGGATGAAGAAAAAATGGTGAATACGAATGATTCGTGGAAATGTATAAAAGACAGCAGTTACAGTCCATTGCAGCCTGATTTAATTTATTGTTATTATGTGGCCGGCCCGGGTGAAAAAATTGATTATGCAAATTACCCTGCCAATTGGCAAACCAATGAATATAATGATAGCACATGGCCTCACGCAATACAAATTGTAAACGGATTGCCTAAAGGAGTTCTGCAATCGGACCTAAGCTGGATGCTGCTTCCACGGCCTATTCCACAGGTTGAGTTAACAACACAGCGTTTGCAAAAAGTCCGTTTGGTTACAGGCATTCATTTGCCCGATGCATTTCCATCTGAAAAAAATTCTTTTACCATACCACCAAATACAAGTGTAAAAATTTTGCTAGATAATGGAACGCTTACTAATGCTTATCCGGTGTTGCAATTTAGTAAAGGAAAAAGTGCGCACATTACACTCGGGTATGCAGAAGCATTATACATTGATGAAGGAAATAATACAAACTGGAAATCGCAAAATAAAAAAGGAAATCGAAATGATGTTATGAACAAAAGATTTGTAGGCGTGAAAGATGAATTAACTGCTGACGGCAATGCGCATACGTTTACTTCATTAACATGGCGCACGTACCGTTATTTGCAAATGGAAATACAAACTTCAAATGAAGCATTGACCATTGATGATCTTTATGGAATTTTTACTGGTTATCCATTTGAATTGAAATCAAAATTTATAACGGATGATAAAGTGCTTGAAAAAATATTTGAAACAGGATGGCATACAGCGCGGCTTTGTGCAGTGGAAACGTACATGGATTGCCCCTACTATGAGCAATTGCAATATGTGGGCGATACACGAATACAGGCGATGGTATCTTTATACAACACCGGCGATGACCGATTAATGCGAAATGCAATTACACAATTAGATTATTCAAGAATGGCGGAAGGCATTACGCTAAGCCGTTATCCCACTGCTAATGCACAGGAAATACCTACATTTTCTTTATGGTGGATCGGAATGTTGTATGATTATTATATGTATCGGAATGATCCGGATTTTATAAAAAAATTTTTACCGGGCGAAAGACAAGTATTACAATTTTTTTCAAAATATCAACAAGCCGATGGAAGTTTATACAATGCTCCTTATTGGGAGTTTACCGATTGGTGCGATGGCAAAGGATGGGGGAGCGGAATGGCGCCATTTGGAAAAGATGGTGGCTCTGCTGCCTTGGATTTGCAACTGCTTTGGGCATATCAGATTGCTGCAAAGCTCGAAAATAATTTAGGCATGATAGCTTTTGCAAATGAATATAACGGTAAGGCATATACGCTGATGCAAACCATACAAAAAAAATATTGGGATAAATCAAAACAACTTTTTGCAGATACAAAAGAAAAAAATTATTTCTCACAGCACACCAATACGCTTGCAATTTTAACCAATACTATCCAGGGAGAAAATGAAAAACAGTTGGCAAAAAAAATTATTACTGATACTGCATTAACACAGGCTACGATTTACTTTCAGTATTATGTAAACCAGGCTTTGCGAAAAGCCGGCTTTGGGAATTTCTATTTGGATCGTTTACAAATATGGAAACAGAATCTTGCGCTTGGCCTTACCACCTGGGCGGAAACCAGTGATATCAATGCTTCGCGATCTGATTGCCATGCATGGGGAGCCAGCCCTAATATTGAATTTTTCAGAACCGTTTTAGGAATTGATACCGATGCACCGGGATTTGATAAAATAAAAATAGAACCGCATTTAGGCTATCTTAAAAAAGCATCCGGCAGTATGCCACATCCCAAAGGAGTAATTAAAGTGAACTATATTATTAATGCAAATGAAAAATTAAATGCAACAATTTTTATTCCTTTGGAAACTTCAGGCATATTTGTGTGGAAAGGAAAAGAATATATTTTGAAAAAAGGGGAAACAAAGCTGGAAGGACTATAAAAAAATAAGAATATAACGGTAACGCCTATACGAAAATCTATTTTATAATTTATCCATCCAATCTTCGGTATTTCGTACCAATGTAATCTACAAAATCCGGTTCCATTCCCTGTCGCCTTATAAGCATTTGTATTTGTGCCCGATGGTGTATGGAATGATAGTTTAACTGCAAAGCAATATCTTTTGGCGTAGCGGCCCAAAGGCTTCCATCATAACCAATGAAAGTGGCTTCTGTAGCCAGTTCTTCATCGGTATGCGCAGTAATATAATCTATCCAGATGCGTAAACTTTTATTCCATTCTTCTTCCAATTTATCAATATCATAAACCGGCTCCCACCAGCTCATTTTTTCATAATCAGGATCTTTTTTAATTCTTGCAAGCCATTTATACTGGCAATTAATTAAGTGGCTGAAAAGTTTTACGCTTTCATTTTTATTATTCAGTTGTTTAATTTTTTCAACCAACTTTTTATTGGTGATGTCATTAAAATTAAAAGTGTCAATTAAATAATTTTTCATTTGCATAAAATAATTTTTACCATTTTATATGTTGATTTATAAATTGTATTAATCCATTTGCAAGCGCTTGTTGTTCTTTCACTTTTGGATGTCCTTTTGTTTTTTTGAATGGAGCAAACCAGGTAAATATTTTATTATCGTGCAGCTCTTCCACGGCTTTGCTTACATAACCCGGCCATGGCGAATTTTCCTTTGTAATATCCATGTTACCCAGCATACAAATAATTTTCGCTTGCCGATATTTTGAGCGTATCGTTTGCACAAAATTTTTATATGCATTAATAATATAATCGGCATCCGGCGGCTTTGTTCCGAATTTTATTTTAAACTGTTCGTTGTTGGGCATATTTACGAGCCACGAATCGTTTTGCAATAAATTAATTACAACTACATCAGGAATATATTTTGAAAAATTCCATTTGCTTGTAGAATCTGTCGGGTCTAAACGATCATACATTTCAGGCATTATCAAAGGAAACCAGCTGATCATAATGCCAATGCCGCTTTTTGCAGTGCAGTGATATTGCGCATTGAAATGCCTTGCCGTAAGGGCGGCATAAGCATCATAATTATTTTCATAATAGCCTGCAGGCGAATCGTGAACCATGTCATTGATTGCATATCCACACGTAATTGAATTTCCAAAAAATTCAATTTTTCTTTTCGGGAGTTTATCGGGTTTTAATATTTTATTTTTTTTATTTAATTCAAAACCATACAACCATGTTTTCCCTTTGTCCCATTCTGTTCTCTTGAATAATTCAACAGAATGTTTGCCATAAGAAAGATGAGCAGCGAGGGTTATTGATTTTTTTATTGTATCAAATTGAATGATGTGAATGTTGTGATGATCTACAATAACATTGTAATAATTGGAAGTGTCTTCATCTTTACATTCGGCAGAAATAGCGGTTCCTTTAAAATTTATTTTTACAGCAGTACCGGGCCACATCAGTATTGCAGCATCTTTTGTATAATCAATTCTTCCTTCATACAAAATATTTTTATCAGAAAATGGAATAAATTTTTTTTGCGAAAAAGTATTTTGAGAAAAAAAACAAAAAAATAAAAGTAATGCTGTTTTAAACATTGGATAAGGAAATGATAATTTTATTTATAAATATTTTTATCAAGATAAAATAAAATATTTAAAAAAATTTTATGACTGATAATAAAAAGATTAAAAGCGTGTATGCATTACCGTTAGTAAAATTTTTTTGTAAAGGTTGCCAACCTTTTGAAGGTTGGCAACTCTGTGGCCATTTAAATTTTT
>JAICZH010000193.1 GCA_025933775.1 Chitinophagaceae bacterium | reverse complement strand
GCGAAGACATACAAAAAATAGGTGGCGCCGAAGCATTGGACCAGCCATATCTCGAAACGCCTTTTTTTAGTCTTATTAAAAAAAGAGTGGGATGGCTCATTATACTTTTTTTAAGTGAAATGCTTACGGCAACTGCTATGGCATATTATAATGATGAACTTTTAAAAATGGTTATCCTTACCAATTTTATTCCGCTTATTATGAGCAGCGGTGGCAACAGCGGTTCGCAAGCATCTACATTAATTATACAGGCTATGGCGATTGGAGATGTTACCATCACAGACTGGTGGCGGGTGATGCGGCGTGAAATATTATCAGGCTTGGTGCTGGGCGCTATTTTAGGAATGATCGGTTTTATGAGAATTACAATATGGAGCCTGCTGATGCATCATGGAATTATGACAGATATTTATGGATTGCATTGGTTCCTGATTGCATTGGGAGTAAGTTTTTCATTGGTTGGCGTTGTACTTTGGGGATCGTTTGCAGGCAGCATGCTTCCCATTCTTTTAAAGAAATTAGGCGCCGATCCTGCATCTTCATCTGCGCCGTTTGTAGCAACGTTGGTAGATGTTACCGGTCTTATTATTTATTTTAATGTTTCACTTATTTTTTTAAAAGGAAATGGATTATAACGGTTATGCCTATACGCAGTTTTAAATATGAATAAAAATTAATTTATATTTTATAAAAGTAAAAGTTCAGTTCTCTGAATAAATTTTTTTAAATGCCATTAAGTTTACAATATCAAATCATTTATCTTTTCATTTTAGCAATACCGATAGCGTGCATTGCATGGACGGTTACACATGAAGAAGTGTTTCGCGAACCAAGAGATTTTTGCGAAAAAAAAGCAAAAGAATGCAGCAGCTTTTGGCAGCGGAAGTTTTTTTATTTGTTTACCTGCGAATATTGTTTCAGTCATTACATTGTTTTTATCTTTTTAATCTTTACAAGATACCATCTGTTGTATAATAACTGGCGCGGTTATATCCTTGCATTTTTTGCACTCGTATGGATTGCTAATATTTACATGAGCTTGTTTGGCTTTTTACGGGTTGGTATGAAAAATGAAAAGATTGAATCAAAAATAAAAGAAGTAGAATTGGAAGAATGTGAAGATGATAAGAAGAATAAAAATAATTTATAAAAAAAATGATTACGAAAATTAAATTTTAAACAACTATTATGTGTGGAATTGTTGGCTACATTGGTTACAGAGAAGCGTATCCTATTATTATTACAGGGCTTAAAAGGCAGGAGTATCGCGGATATGATAGTACAGGAGTTGCTTTAATAAATAATGAAGGACTTTCCATTTATAAAAAGAAAGGGAAAGTGGCCGCTTTGGAAGAATCGTTAATTGGAAAAAATCTTCATGCAAATATTGGCATCGGCCACACACGCTGGGCAACGCATGGCGAGCCGAGTGATGTGAATGCACATCCGCACCAAAGCGCAAGTGGTAAGCTCGCAATGATACACAATGGCATCATAGAAAATTATGCGCAGCTAAAAAAAGAATTAATAAATAAAGGTTATACTTTCAAAAGTGAAACAGATACTGAAGTGCTGCTGAATTTTATTGAAGAAATTCAAAAAAATACAAAGTGCCCGCTCGAAGAAGCGATACGAATAGCATTGAAAAGAGTTTCAGGTGCGTATGTAATTTTATTACTTGATCAAAATAATCCTGATACTATTAT
>JAICZH010000009.1 GCA_025933775.1 Chitinophagaceae bacterium | reverse complement strand
GCCTTCTGACTGGGTTTTTGGAAGCGTCGATGGTGGCGATTCTTATAAAGGATCTGTAGCTTCAGACCAAGGAGATATTACAAATCTTGAAAACTGGGCTTATGTTGTTAGTAATCCTTATTTGGATCAAAAATGGGTGGCAATATATCACGGTATTCAAAGAGCTAATGATGTATTAAGGACTATGGCTCTTGCTAAAGATATTGCTGCTTCTGATCAGGCAACTATCTCTGGAGAAGCCCGTTTTTTAAGAGGCTACTGGCATTTGGAAGCAAAAAAAATGTGGAAAAATGTACCATATGTAGGAGACGGGATTACTTTAGATAGCGTCTTCTCAGTTTCAAATATTGATGCATCAGGTAATTATGTAGATATATATCCGGAGATTGAGGCTGACTTTATGTATGCAATGAATAATCTTCCGGAAACTCAGCCCCAGCCTGGCAGAGCTAATAAATGGGCGGCCGCTTCATTCCTTGCAAAAACCTATATGTTTGAACATAAATTTACAGAAGCAAAAGCTTTATTCGATCAAATAATTGCCTCTGGAAAAACAGCAAAAGGAAATAAATATGCCTTAGTAAAATTTGAACAAAATTTTAATGCCGCAACAGATAACAGCGCGGAATCCGTATTTGCAGTACAAAACTCAGTAAACGACGGATCGGGAACTAATGGCAATTATGGCGATAACCTTAACTTCCCAAATGGTGGTGGCCCGGGTGGTTGTTGCGGTTTCAACAATCCATCAATTAGCCTTGCTAATTCATATAAAACAGATGCCCAGGGATTGCCTATGTTCACTACATTTAACACAGGTAACAATATTAGTGGTCCGGGTGCTCCTTATACAGGCACTGTTGATCCAAGATTAGACTGGACTGTTGGCAGACCTGGTATTCCTTATTTGGATTGGGGTCCTTATCCGAAAAATGACTGGATTCGTGATGTCTCTGGCGATGGTTGGATGAGCCCAAAGAAAAATGTATATCCGAAAGCTGGAACAGGCACTGTTTCATCAACTGAAACGAGTTTCTGGGGACCTACTCAAATGGATGCTGTAAATACAAACTTAATGCGCTTTTCAGATGTGCTTTTAATGGCTGCTGAAGCTGAAACAGAGGTAGGGTCTTTACACCAAGCTACAGTTTACGTAAATATGGTAAGAGCAAGAGCTGCTGATGCTACAGGTTGGGTGTATAAAAACAGCAACTATGATCCTGGTACCGGTACTTACGCTGTGAATGCTACGCCCGCCGATAATTATTTAGTAGCGCAATATCCTTCTGATTTCCCGGATCAAGCTACTGCACGTAGGGATATACAATTTGAAAGAAAATTGGAATTGGGAATGGAAGGGCAGCGTTTCTTTGATTTACAAAGATGGGATGGAGTTGGTGGTTTTTCAATGGCTGCTGAATTGAATGCTTATGCAGCTGCTGAATACTCCAGACCTGGTTTCTTTTCGTTTAATGCCGGCGCCAAATTTACTGCAGGAAAGAATGAAATTTATCCTCTTCCATTAGGAGAAATTGACGCCCAAAATTCAAAAGGGAAAACTTTACTAAAACAAAATCCCGGTTACTAATTTATAATAATGTCATTTTTTTTTAAAGAGGTAGCAACCCTACCTCTTTTTTATTAATTTACATCCATCAGTATTTAACTTACATGAAATCGCATCGCTTTTTTTTATACTTATCTTTTCTTTCTTGTTTTATATTCATGATGGGTTGTAAACATCAACCTGATACTTTATTTCACATAGTTCCGTCTTCTCATTCCGGTATTCATTTCAATAATAAAATTGTTGAAAACGATTCTTTAAATCCAATTAAAGTAACAAACATTTATAACGGCGGCGGAGTGGGCATCGGCGATTTTAATAATGATGGTTTGCAGGATATTTATTTTACAGGCAATGTCGTTTCCAATAAATTATATTTAAACAAAGGCAATCTTAAATTTGAAGATGTAACCAATGAAGCGAAAGTTACCGGCGAAGGCAGGTGGTGCAGAGGTGTTTCAGTGGTTGATATTAATAATGATGGGTGGATGGATATATATGTATGCGTTGCTATGGAAAAAGACCCTGCAAAAAGAGAGAATCTTTTATACGTCAACCAGGGATTGGATAAAAATGGAGTGCCTGTATTTAAAGAAATGGCTGCAGAATATGGATTGAACGATACAACGCATTCTACTATGGCGGCTTTTTTTGATTATGATAATGATGGCGATCTTGATATGTATCTTGCCGTAAATGAAATTTTACCGCAAAATAATCCTTCCGTGTTTCGCCCAAAAATAAATGATGGTTCTTTCCCAAGCACAGGCAGATTGTACAGAAACGACTGGAATCCGGTTTTAAAACATCCTGTATTTACCAATGTTTCTAAACAGGCAGGCATTACAATGGAAGGATACAGCCATAGCGTAAACATTGCCGATTTTAATAACGATGGATGGAAAGATATTCTTGTTACCAATGATTTTAATTCAAATGATGTTTTATATATTAATAATCACGACGGCACTTTTACTGATAAAGCGGCAACGTATTTTAAACATACTTCCGCCAATGGAATGGGACAGGATGTAATTGATATTAATAATGATGGACTGGCAGATGTTGTAGAGCTTGATATGAATCCTGAAGATAATTACCGAAAGAAAATGATGCTCGGTAGCAATAACTACCGAACGTATCAGAACAGTGATTTGTACGGCTACCAATATCAATATGTAAGAAATACTTTACAGTTAAATGAAGGCCCGAGATTGAATGGAGGTGATTCCATTGGCGATCCCATTTTTAGTGATATAGGCTTTTATTCAGGCATTTCGCAAACTGACTGGAGCTGGTGCCCATTGGTTACTGATTTTGACAATGATGGTTTCAGAGATATTGTAATTACAAATGGTTTTCCAAAAGATATAACCGATCACGACTTTGTTAGCTTTCGTATGGGATCGGCACAGGTGGCAAGCATGAGCTTAACACTTTCGCAAATACCAACTGTGAAGTTGCACAACTATGCTTTTCATAATAATGGCAACTTAACTTTTACTGATGCTACTAATAGCTGGGGATTAACCGATACCACTTTTTCAAACGGCGCTGCTTACGCCGATCTTGATAATGATGGAGACATGGATATGATCGTTAATAACATTAATGACGAAGCATCGGTTTATGAAAACACTTCCATGAATTCCAAAACAAATCACTCAAATTATCTCGCCATAAAATTGCAGGGCGATTCTCAAAACGTAAATGGATTAGGAACAATTATAAAATTATTTTACGGGGGCAAACAACAAGTATATGAGCAAAGCCCGTACAGGGGTTATTTATCTACCATGCAGATTGAGCCTCATTTCGGGCTTGGCAATGTAACCAATATAGATTCGCTAATAGTAATATGGCAAAATGGAAAAGAACAATTGCTGCAACATGTTGCTGTCAATCGCACCATCATCATCAACAAAAAAGATGCACATGATTTTTATGTACGCCCATCTTTAAAAATTGACAGCAATGCTTTATTTAAAGATATTACAGATTCTGTAAAAATAAATTATGCAGACCGGGATAGTGATTTTATAGATTTTAATATTCAGAAAACGCTTCCTCATAAATTATCTGAATACGGCCCATCGCTTGCTGTGGGAGATGTTGATGGAAACGGTTTAGATGATATTGTTTGCGGGGGTTCTTATTATCGTAGCGCCACTTTATTTTTACAACAACCCAATGGAAAATTTATTCAAAAACCGTTACTAACGGTCACGGATACACGAAAAAAAGATTCCGGCGATGAGGGCATTTTGTTATTTGATGCAGATGGCGATGGCGATCTCGATATGTATATTACCAGCGGCGGTTACCAGGGCGCAAGAAATACAGCCTGCTACCAGGATAAATTATATATCAATGATGGCAAAGGAAACTTTACTGAAGATACTACGGAGCTCCCTCAAAACTTTACCAGTAAAATGTGTGTGCGTGCGATTGATTATGATAAAGACGGCGATCTCGATTTATTTGTTTCGGGAAGAGTGGACCCGGGTTATTATCCAAAACCTGTATCCAGTTTTATATTTAGAAATGATAGTAAAAATGGTCATATAAAATTTACAGATGTTACTAACGAAGTTGCGCCACAATTAAAAAATATTGGACTCGTATGCGATGCATTGTTTACTGATTTTGATAATGACGGTTGGCCCGACCTGATACTCGCAGGCGAATGGATGCCTTTACGATTTTTTAAAAATGATCATGGAATTTTTAAAGATGTAACTGCAGCAACAGGTGTGCAAAATAAAATCGGCTGGTGGAATTCAATCGTAGCAGGCGATTTTGATAATGATGGTAACATGGATTATATCGTAGGAAATCTTGGTTTAAATTCTTTTTATAAAGGAGATGAAAAATATCCGGTAAGTATTATTGCAAAAGATTTTGATAATAATGGAACCTACGACGCATTCCCTTCTTTGTATTTGCCCGCTTCGCAAACTGATACAACAAGAAAAGATTTTCCTGCTCAATCGCGTGATGATATATTAACTCAAATGATTGGTATAAGAAAAAGATTTGAAAATTATAAATCATTTGCCGTGGCTCCTATGGATTCCATTTTAACTCCGGAACAGAGAAAGGGGGCTTTACAACTTCATGCCAATTATTTTTATTCTGCTTTATTAAAAAATAATGGAAAAGGAAAATTTACAATGATTCCTTTGCCGGCACAGGCGCAGCTTTCAGTAATTAATGGAATGTTGGTTGGTGATTTTAATAACGATGGAAACCCTGATGTATTAATTAATGGCAACGATTATGGAACCGAAGTAAGTGTGGGAAGATATGATGCATTAAATGGTTTGATGTTGCAGGGCGATGGCAAAGGATACTTTACACCATTATCAATTTTACAAAGTGGCATTTATATTCCTGGTAATGGAAAAGCTATGGTTGCATTAAAAAATAAACAGGGAAAATATTTAATTGCAGCAAGCCAAAACAAAGGGCCATTAAAAATTTTTGAATTGAAAGGAAATAATAAAATAATACCTTTCATGCCTTTTGATGAAAGCGCCGTCATCACTTATAAAAATGGTAAAAAACAAAAACGTGAAATTGATTATGGTTCTTCTTTCTTATCACAATCGGGAAGGTTTATAACGATTGGTAATAATGTTTCTTCGATAGATATAAAAAACAATAAAGGTGAAACAAGACATATACGTTTTCAATAATGATCGTACCATTTGGTTTCACGCAAAGAAAACTAAGTTAATAAAGACGCTAAGAAAATATTTTTGCGTCTTAATATCTTATGCGCCTTTGCGTGAAATAATTTTTTTACTGCTCAATAAAATTATTTTAATCAATGATAAAATATAACCACGTTTTTTTATTATTTACTTTTTTTCTTTTTATTTTATTTTCCTGTACAAATTATCATAGAAACAGCGCCCATGCTGATGTTTCATTATCCAGCATAAAAAAAGGAGAATCGCTTGCAAAAATTTATTGCGCCACCTGTCACCAGTTTCCCGATCCTTCTTTGCTTGATGCTAAAAGCTGGGAAAAAGGCGTGCTGCCGCAAATGGGGCCACGACTGGGCATTTTTAATCTAGGGTTTAACATGTATCCGGTAATAAGAGATAAAAATATTGGTTCCAATTTTTATCCTTCGCAACCTGATGTGAGTTTAGAGCAATGGCAAAATATTATTGATTACTATGTAGCCACTTCTCCTGATTCGTTGCCGGCACAAAAAAGAGATAAAAAAATTACTAACGGGCTTTCTCTTTTTAATGTAGAAATACCTTCGCAAACTTATAGGAATGCTGCAACCACTTATGTAAAATTTTATCCCGGCGATACACTGCATACCATTGTTATAAGCGATGCGATAAAACAAAATATTTATTTTTTTGATAGCAATTTAAAAATAAAAGATTCAGTTACAAATACCGGCCCGGTGGTTGACATTGATTATGAAAAAAATAATTTACTGGCATGTGATATAGGAATTTTAAATCCAAACAATGGTAAGTTTGGCAAAGGAATATTAATTCATGAAAATCCGGATAACCGGTATCAAAAAGATACCACATCGTTTATTGATAGTTTGCAACGGCCTGTGCAAATAACTCCTGTTGATTTGAACAATGATGGAAAAATGGATTACGTGATTTGCGAATTTGGATTTTTAACCGGTGCATTATCTTGGATGGAAAACCTTGGCGACAATCATTTTCAAAAACATATTTTACGAAATGTTCCCGGCGCTATAAAAGTGTATATACAAGATTACAATCACGATGGAAAGCCCGATATATGGGCGCTTTTCGCACAAGGCGATGAAAGTATCTTTCTTTTTACCAATAAAGGAAATGGAAATTTCGATCAGCAACAAGTGTTGAGATTTCCGCCGTCTTATGGTTCATCCTATTTTGAATTGGATGATTTTAATAAAGATGGTTATCCCGATATTGTTTATACCTGCGGCGATAATGCAGATTATTCACCAGTGCTAAAACCATATCATGGAGTATATATTTTTATGAATGATAAAACCAATCATTTTACGCAAAAATATTTTTATCCTATAAATGGTTGTTACAAAGCTATTGCAAGAGATTATGATGGCGATGGCGATCTTGATATTGCAACCATTTCTTTTTTTGCAGATTATAATCATCAACCTGAAGAAAGTTTTGTGTATTTAAAGAACACGGGCGATTTTACATTTCAACCCTATTCAATTCCGCAGGCAACAATGGGCAGGTGGCTTACTATGGATGCCGGCGATATTGATAGCGATGGAAAGACTGATTTAATTTTAGGAAATTTTTCAATAGGCCCTTCCATGATGAAAAGTAAAGTTGATTGGAAACAATCGCCGCCATTTATAATTTTAAAAAATACCGGAAAATAATGTGATGACTTTTTTTAAGCATCTTGTTTACATGAAAAGTATTTTATTTTTTTTTATTGTATTATTGATTGCCTGTAATATTTCCATTAAAAAAATTTCGCCGCCGGAAGCTTCCAGGCCTCAAATAATTTCTTTGAAAGATGGACTGGGCAAGGTTTCCATTGAACTTCCGGTTCGTTACGATACTTCTTTTACCTGGATTCATTATTCTGATTGCGGCGCTCCTTGCGAAAAAAGAAAATACAGGTTTCAGCCAAAGCATTTGCCGGTGTATATGGAAACCGGCTATCATTACCAATCATTAAATGATTCTGTGGAACAATTTACTATCATTCATAATCCTTACATTAATGCTGCTGACAGCGATAAAACAAATAACCGCGATTTCATTTTATCGTTTCACGATCATAAAAAATTTTATATCATCAATGATCCTTCTTTGCGTTTTATAAAATCGGATACGGTTGAAAAAATTGGCGATCGTTATTTTTCAATTATTATTATTGATAAATACGATAGCGCCAAAAATGAATATTTAAAAAAGTTATTAGCAAGTACTACTCTTAGAAGAGGCACTATTGATTTTAATTTTGAATTAACCAGCCGAAGAAATGATTCAGTTACACAAAAATTTATTGATGAAGCAAAATATTATGTGCAAACCATTCGTATCGCAGCAGGCAACAAATAATTTTATAAATTTCACAATGCACATTTTTTTTCATAGCATTAAATGATGATATTATAAAGGCGAACGTTTGCCGTATCTTTATCACAAAATTATTTGCCTTGATGAAGAACTTTTATTGCTTAATTATCTTTTTATTATTTTTTAATTTTTCATTTGCCCAAAAGAAAAAAAAAATTGTTGAAAAAAATTCTAACGATTCATCATTAATTATACAAAAAAATCTTTCCGATTCTGAATTGCTTGACCTCGTTCAAAAACAAACTTTCAAATATTTCTGGGATTTTGCCGATCCCGTAAGCGGCATGGCAAGAGAACGCAGTAACGTTACCGATTACGGCCCGGAAGTAGCAGCGACGGGCGGTACAGGCTTTGGCGTTATGGCAATAATTGTTGCAGCCAACAGGAACTGGATCACAAGAGACACAGCGGCAGGTCGTCTTTTACGATTGGTAAAATTTCTTTCTAAAGCTGATAAATATCATGGAATATTTCCGCACTGGCTCAATGGCGAAACAGGAAAAACAATTCCATTCAGCTCAAAAGATGACGGCGGCGATGTGGTGGAAACTTCTTATTTAATGCAAGGATTGCTTTGCGCAAGAGCTTATTTTAATAAAGATAATCGTAAAGAAAATGAATTGCGGCAAAGAATTAGGTGGCTATGGAATGATGTAGATTATAACTGGCAAACACGCGGCGGCATCAGTGTTTTATATTGGCATTGGAGCCCCAACAATGGCTGGGCAATGAACAATGAAATAAGAGGATGGAACGAATGCCTCATCACCTATATTCTTGCAGCATCATCGCCGGAACATTCTATTGAACCAGAGGTGTATCATCGTGGCTGGGCAGTGAATAATTATTTTTACAATGGTAAAAAATTTTTCGGGTATGCGTTACCGTTAGGTTTTGATTTTGGCGGCCCGTTGTTCTTTGCACACTATTCTTTTTTAGGCCTTGATCCGCATGGATTAAAAGATCAATATGCAGATTATTGGGAACAAAATAAAAATCATACTTTAATTAACCGCGCTTACTGTATTGAAAATCCAAAACATTACAAAGGTTACGGCGCCGATTGTTGGGGACTTACTGCAAGCGATAATTATGAAGGATATTCCGCGCATTCGCCAACAAATGATTTAGGTGTAATTTCTCCCACTGCTGCATTATCATCTTTTCCATACACGCCGGAATATTCCATGCAGGCTTTGAAATATTTTTATTTTGATCTTGGCGATAAAATATGGGGCAAATATGGATTCACAGATGCTTTCAGCGAATCGCATAACTGGTATGCTACATCTTATCTTGCCATTGATGAAGGGCCTATTGTTGCAATGATTGAAAATTACCGCACGGGGTTATTATGGAAATTGTTTATGAATATTCCGGAAATACAAAATGGATTAAAAAGATTAGGATTTGAAAGTCCTTATTTAAAATAAATGTTGAGAAGGGAATAGATTTTATTTATAAAAATTAATTTATAAGAGTAAAAATGTTTTATAAAATTATTTATACAACGATATTTATTTTTTGCGGCGCAATTTTATTGGCTCAAAAAAATAAACATCAAAAAACTTTTCCTGATTCTATAGCTCCTGTAGGAATTATAAAAGGTTTATCCGATTCTGAATTGCTTGATGTAGTGCAACGGCAAACGTTCCGTTACTTCTGGCAGTTTGCACACCCGGTGAGTGGTTTGGCTCGCGAAAGAGATAACACCGTAAAAGCCGATTATTATTGGGATTATATAAATGAGGCAGAAGGTGTTCCTAATTTCAGCAAAGGAACATTTGGTCCTGAAGCCTGTGCCATCGGCGGTTCCGGCTTTGGTGTGCTGGCAACTATCGTTGCAGTAAATCGCGGATGGGTCGGAAGAGATACTGCATTAAAACGTTTGGTAAAGATGGTTGATTTTTTAAATAAAGCCGATCGCTATCATGGAATTTTTCCGCACTTTATGAATGGAGCTACCGGCAAAACAATTCCTTTCGGCCCGCTGGATGATGGCGCCGATATTGTTGAAACTTCTTATTTATTCATGGGGCTTTTATGCGCCAAAGAATATTTTAATGGCGATACGCCATTGGAAAAATATTTCAGAAATAGAATCGAAGAAATGTGGCAGGATGCCGATTGGAACTGGCATAGCAAAGGAAGCAATCAATTGCTTTACTGGCACTGGAGCCCACGAAACGATTTTAATATGAACTTTCCGGTGTATGGCTATGATGAAGCATTGATAACTTATATTGTTGCGGCATCTTCTCTTTCGCATCCTATTTCAAAAGAGCTATATGAAAATTCATGGGTAAAAAGTACCAGTTGGAAAAATGGAAAATCATATTTCGGGTATGCGTTACCGTTAGGAAATTTCGAGTATGGGGGACCGTTATTTTTTGAACAATATACTTATATGGGAATTGATCCGAACGGATTAAATGATGATAATGGAATTGATTATGCAGAGCAAACAAAAAATCATACACTCATCAATCGTGCTTATTGCATTGAGAATCCAAAACGTTATAAAGGCTATGGAGCAAACTGCTGGGGACTCACTGCCGGCGATAGTTACAAAGGCTATGTAGCTCATTGCCCGCAGGACGATCGCGGCGTGATACAACCCACGGCAGCGCTATCTTCTTTTCCTTATACCCCGCAGTACAGTATGCAAGCATTAAAACATTTTTATTATGATTTGGGAAATAAAATTTGGGGTCCGTATGGTTTTGCAGATGGTTTTAGTGAAACCAAAAACTGGTATGCAAAAACACATCTTGCCATTGATGAAGGCCCGATTGTGGTAATGATTGAAAATTATAGAAGCCAATTAATATGGAATCTATTTATGAAAATTCCTGAAATACAAAAAGGATTAAAAAAATTAGGATTTGAAAGTTTGTATTTTAAATAATGCAGCTAATGCAATAGATAGTTTAATAATGATGTAAAAAGATTGTATCGCAAAGGGCGCAATGAAATCGCAAAGAAAACAAAGCTGTTGTTCATAATTAAAAAAAATCTTTCTGCGATCTTTTGCGTCACTTAGCGTTCTTTGCGTTACTAAGGAATACTAAATTCTATACATTTATCTCAAATAAAAAAAATTCTTATGTCCAACTTTCAATTAACTAAAGAAAATATATCCGCATATAAAAAAGACGGCTATGTAATTATTAAAAATTTTTTGCAACCGAATGAAGTAAATAAATTATACAAGATTGCAACCGGCGATGATACGTTGCACAAACATGCATTTGATCTCAATGATCAAACAGGTAAAAAAACAAAACTCACTTTGTGGTACACGCCCGGCAATGATGCGTATGGATTGCTTACAAAAAGCAAACGAATGGTTGATTCGGTTGATGCATTAATGGATGGGGAGAGTGATGTGTGTCATTTTCACAGCAAGCTTATGCAGAAAGAACCAAAGGTGGGCGGCGCCTGGGAGTGGCACCAGGATTATGGCTATTGGTATAAGAATGAATTTTTATTTCCCGACGAAATGATGTCGGTAATGATTGCAATTACTGACGCTAATAAAGAAAATGGATGTCTCCAGATAATAAAAGGTTCGCATAAAATGGGAAGAATTGAACATGGATTTGCAGGCGAGCAGGTTGGCGCTTCACAACATTATGTTGACCTTGCACAGCAAACAATGGAATTAATTTATGTAGAAATACAAGCCGGTGATGCATTATTTTTTCATAGTAATTTATTGCATCGCTCCGAAGCCAATCTTTCTGATAAACCAAGATGGTCTTTAATTTCAGTTTACAACAGAAGCGAAAACATTCCATACAATGAGCCATCACAATCCAGCACAGTTCCTTTAAAAGCTGTGCCAGACGAGGCTTTGATGACGTGGCAAAATGAAGAGATAAATGATAATGCTCATTTTTTAGAAAAAGAAAAAGATGAAGCGTTGAAGTGAGTTAAAAAGATTTTCAAACTGAATTGAAATATTTGAAATGTTTGCCATAACAATATTTCAATTAATTTATAGGATTAAGTATTTTGTTCTCAAAACCAATATCAGAGATAGGTTTATAAAACTGTAAGAAAAATTTGTATCGCAAAGGACGCAAAGAAAACGAAGGGGGTTCATTCATATTTTATTTAAAACATTTCTCAGTGATCTTTGCGGCATCTTAGCGTTCTTCGCGTTACTAAAAAATACAAAGAAGCGCTGCTTTGTGCTTATTATACTTAATCCTATTAATTTAAATAGTTAATTTTAAAACAATGGAAAAATCAATAGAGCAACGGTTACCGCAAATAAAAAAGCTGATGTTGCAATATGGTGTAGAAGCTGCTTATCTTTTCGGTAGCGCTGCGAAAGGCACTATGAAAGAAGACAGCGATGTGGGTTTTATCATTCGCTCCTGCCGGTAAGAAATTAATATTTTAATTAACTAACGGTTACGCCTATACGAAATTGAATAAAAAAAATTTGTGTAATTAGTGTAATTCGTGTGATTCGATATAATTAGTGTAATAAAAAAAATAAACTCATTATGAAATTAGCCATTCTCGGTTCAGGATTTATTGCCCGCTTTTATGCAGATGCATTGGTAGCGCAAAGAAGAAAAGACGCAATTACTATGGTGTATAGCCGCACAGAAGCTAATGCAAAAAAATTTGCAAACGATTATAACGTGCCAGGTTATACCACAAATATGAAAGAATGTATCACCCATGCAAATATAGATGCCGTGATCATTGCATTATCGAATGACCTGCATTTAGAATCAGTACTGGCTTGCGCCGAAGCAGGAAAGCATGTGCTTTGCACCAAGCCTTTGGGACGCAATTCGCAGGAAGCTTTGCAAATGTTGGAGGCTGTGGAAAAAGCAAATGTAACCGGCGGCTATCTCGAAGACCTTTGTTATACGCCCAAATTTTTAAAATCATTATCGGCAATAAAAAACGGAAACATTGGTGAAGTGATTTGGGCAAAGAGCCGTGAAACCCATCCCGGGCCACACAGCAATTGGTTTTGGGATAAGGAAAAATCGGGGGGCGGAGCCATGGTTGACCTCGGTTGTCATTGTGTAGAGATCAGCAGAAATTTTATTGGAAAAAATATTAAGCCTATTGAAGTAATGTGCTGGGCCGATACAAGAGTGCATCCTATTGATGCGGAAGATAATGCTATTGGTTTGGTAAAGTATGAAAACGGCGCCATTGGCCAGTTTGAAGTGAGCTGGTCATTTCGCGGTGGTATGGATTTGCGTGACGAAGTAATGGGAACCGAAGGAACAATATGGGTAAATAATTTTTTACGCACCGGTTTCGATATGTTTACTTCGGGTAAGAGTAACAGTTATGTTGCCGAAAAAGCAGAAAGCAATACCGGCTGGCTTTTTCCTGTGGGTGATGAAATGAATGAGTTGGGATATAACCACATGTTTACCGATATGTTTGAAGCCATTGAAAATAAACGGCAGCCTCATGAAAGTTTTTATGATGGATACATTGTAAATGCGATATTGGATGCTGCTTATCTTTCTGCTGCTACCAAAAGATGGGAACCGGTTGTAATTACCGACTGGCGTGGCATTGCAGCAAAGAAAGAAACAAAACAAATGACAGATTATGACAAAGATTTTTATTTAATAAAAGAAGAAACTCTTCCATCAGGAGAAAAAAAGTTTATTATAAAGAATAAAAAAACGGGGTCTATTGAGGTGAGGTGATTTTTGAATTAAATCAGTTGTACGCTTAGTGCTTTGTAAAATTTATAGAAGTTTGTGATATAAACCTTAGTAAAAAAATACATTTAAAGTACTAACCTTATTACCTTATTTATGACCGCATTTTTAATAAGATAATAAGGTAGTAATTATCAAAGGACGATTTTCTACTAAGGTTAAAAACAAAAGCCAAAAGCAAATTTGCACTTATTAATTGCACAAGCGATTTTACAAACAATGTATTTATAAATATCTTTTTAAAAGTAAATAACTATGAAATCTTTGCCATTCAAAAAGATGGGATTAATTAAAAAAATATTTTTATCATTTCTATTCTTTATTTTTTTCAACACACAATCTTTATTTGCGCAGCAAAAAACTTATTGCAATCCTATTAATATTGATTATGGTTATACGCCCATTCCAAACTTCTCAGAAGCAGGCAGGCACAGGGCTACAGCCGATCCCGTAATTGTAAATTATAAAAACGATTATTATTTATTTTCAACAAACCAATGGGGTTATTGGTGGAGCAGCGATATGCTCAACTGGAAATTTATTTCAAGAAAATTTTTGCGCCCATGGAATGCAGGCTATGATGAATTGTGCGCTCCTGCGGTGGGAATTATTGGAGATACGATGATTGTTTTCGGATCAACATACACTTCTACTTTTACCATTTGGATGAGCACAAACCCCAAAGCTAATGAATGGAAACCGCTCGTGGATTCATTTTCAATCGGTGGATGGGATCCTGCATTTTTTACAGATGATGATGGAAAATTATACATGTACAATGGAAGCAGCAACCGTTATCCCATTTATGGAGTTGAATTAAATCGCACAACCATGCAACCAATGGGCGCGAGAAAAGAAATGTATTTCCTCGAAGACTGGCGCTATGGATGGCAGCGTTTTGGCGAGCATTGGGATAATACTTTTCTCGATCCGTTTATTGAAGGCTCCTGGATGACGAAACACAATGGAAAATATTATTTGCAATATGCCGCGCCCGGCACCGAGTTCAGCGGTTATGCTGATGGAGTAATTGTTGGTGAAAATCCTTTGGGCCCATTTACTCCGCAATCTGATCCTTTATCTTTTAAGCCCGGCGGCTTTGCACGCGGAGCAGGCCATGGATCAACGTTTCAGGATAATTATAAAAACTGGTGGCATGTATCTACCATATCTATTTCTGTAAAAAATAATTTTGAAAGAAGGATTGGAATATGGCCTGCGGGTTTCGATAAAGATGATGTAATGTACATGAATGCAGCATTTGGAGACTATCCGCTTTACCTACCTAACCAAAGGAAAGTTTCAAAAGCCCCTCCGGAGGGGTTTGGGCAAGCTGCTTTTACGGGGTGGATGTTATTAAATTATAACAAGCCTGTCGTGGTTTCGTCTACGCATGACTGTTATAATGCCAATAATGCTGTTGATGAAAATATTAAAACCTATTGGAGCGCTGCTACTTCCAATAAAGGAGAATTTATTCAATCGGATTTGGGAAATGTAAGTACTGTAAATGCAATACAAATTAATTATGCCGATCAGGATGTGGACAGTAATCGTTTGGGAAAATACAACAATCAATATCATCAATATAAATTGTATTATTCTGTTGATGGAAAAAAATGGAATGTGCTTGTTGATAAAAGCAACAACAAAACAGACGTGCCGCATGATTATGTTGAATTAGAAAAACCTGTCCAGGCAAAATATATTAAGCTGGAAAATATTCACATGCCAACAGGAAAATTTGCGATAAGCGGGCTTCGTGTTTTTGGAAATGGCAACGGAAGCAAACCCACAGCAGTTAAGGATTTCATTGTGCTTCGCACAGAAAAAGATAAACGCAGCGCATGGATAAAATGGCGCACGGTTGATAATGCGTATGCGTATAATATTTATCTCGGTATTGCGCCCGATAAATTATACAATTGCATAATGGTTTACAATGCAAATGAATATTGGCTTAAAACAATGGATAAAGAAAAGCCATATTATTTTTCAATTGAAGCAATAAATGAAAATGGCGTATCACCTAAAAGCGAAATTCTTAAAGTTGAATAACAACAGAAAATTTAAAAACAATAAAATGAAAAAATCGATTGCTTTATTATTTTGCACGGTTTGCTTGTTTGCAAATTCCTTTTCCCAAACCAATGATGCGAAGATGAAAACATTCATTGATGCTTTAATGAAAAAAATGACGCTCGATGAAAAGATCGGGCAGTTAAATTTACCTGGCTCGGGTGATATTGTTACAGGACAGGCAAGTAATTCAGATATTGGTAAAAAAATTAAAGAAGGAAAAGTAGGTG
The DNA here is from genome assembly GCA_025933775.1 of Chitinophagaceae bacterium. Lineage (GTDB taxonomy): Bacteria > Bacteroidota > Bacteroidia > Chitinophagales > Chitinophagaceae > Ginsengibacter. The sequence continues at coordinate 32,532 of JAICZH010000009.1, read as the reverse complement.
GATTATTTAATATAAAAGGAGTTGATAAAATTAGTGCCGTGCAAAAGATAGCGGTTGGAGAAAGCCGATTAAAAATTCCATTAATATTCGGCATGGATGTTATTCATGGTTATGAAACTGTTTTTCCAATTCCGCTTGGTTTATCATGCAGTTGGGATATGGATCTTATAAAAAAATCTGCATCAATTGCTGCTCATGAAGCAAGCGCCGATGGAATATGCTGGACATTTTCACCAATGGTTGACATTGCCCGTGATCCGCGCTGGGGGCGCATTGCAGAAGGTTCGGGAGAAGACCCTTATCTCGGTTCACAAATTGCAAAAGCAATGGTGCAGGGCTACCAGGGAGATCATTTCTCAAAAAATTACAACATTATGGCTTGTGTAAAACATTATGCATTATATGGCGCAGCAGAAGGAGGCCGTGATTATAATACAACAGATATGAGCCATCTCCGGATGTTCAATGAATACCTGCCTCCTTACAAAGCCGCTGTGGATGCGGGTGTAGGAAGTGTAATGGCATCGTTCAATGAAGTGGATGGCGTGCCGGCAACCGCCAATAAATTTTTACTTACTGACGTGTTGCGTAAGCAATGGGGCTTCAAAGGTTTTGTGGTTACAGATTACACCGGCATTAATGAAATGGTGGCGCATGGCATCGGCGATTTGCAAACGGTTGCTGCAAGAGCATTGATGGCAGGAATTGATATGGATATGGTTGGCGAAAGTTTTTTAACTACATTAAAAAAATCTTTGCAAAAAGGAAAAGTTACCGAGCAACAAATTGATTTTGCATGTAGAAAAATTTTAGAAGCAAAATATAAATTGGGATTGTTTGAAAATCCTTATAAATATTGCGAAGAGCAAAGAGCAAAGACAGAAATTTTTACTGACGCAAATCTTAAAGCGGCAAGAGATGTTGCTGCGCAAACTTTTGTTTTATTAAAAAACGATAACGCCGTTCTTCCATTAAAAAAATCAGGAACGATTGCTTTGATTGGACCTTTAGCAGATAACAAAGAAAACATGCCAGGCACATGGAGTGTTGCCGCAGATTTTTCAAAAGCCGTTTCTGTTATTCAGGGTTTAAAAAATGTAGCGCCCGATGTAAATATTTTATATGCAAAAGGTTCCAATCTTTCATCGGATAGTTTGTTTGATGTGCGTGCAGGTATGTTTGGCAAATCATTTAAATGGGACAGCCGCTCGGCGCAACAAATGATTGATGAAGCTTTAGAAGTTGCCAACAAAAGTGATGTGATTGTTGCAGCATTGGGCGAATCGGCAGAGATGAGTGGTGAAAGCTCCAGCAGAAGCATGATAAATATTCCTGATGCACAGGAAGATTTATTGAAAGCATTGGTAAAAACAGGCAAGCCGGTAGTGTTGGTTTTATTTACCGGAAGGCCGCTTACCTTAAAATGGGAACAGGAAAATGTGCCTGCTATTTTAAATGTGTGGTTTGGCGGAACTGAGGCTGGTAACGCCATTGCAGATGTATTGTTTGGTGATGTAAATCCTTCGGGAAAACTTACAACTACTTTTCCGCAAAATGTAGGACAGATACCGCTTTATTATAATCATAAAAATACAGGAAGGCCGCTGGAGGGAAAATGGTTTCAAAAATTTCGTTCCAATTATCTCGATGTTTCCAATGATCCGGTGTATCCTTTTGGATTTGGATTAAGCTATACAACTTTTAATTACAGTGATATAAAATTGAGTGATACATTATTGAAAGGAAATAAAACATTAACTGCATCGGTACAACTAACGAACACGGGTACACGAAAAGGAAAAGAAGTAGTGCAGCTTTATATCAGAGATGTTGTGGGCAGTATTACCAGGCCGGTGAAAGAATTAAAAGGATTTCAAAAAATTGAACTGAACCCGGGTGAAACCAAAACAATTTCTTTCAAAATAACTCCCGATGATCTTAAATTTTATAATGCAGATTTAAAGTATGATTGGGAACCTGGCGAGTTTATCATCATGATTGGTGGTAATTCAAGAGATGTAAAATCTGCCAGTGTAAATTGGGTAAAATAAACTGAGCATAGTTTATTTACCGAAGTTTTCTAAAGTGTAAATCAGTTTGGAACTTAACAGTATTGTGATGAAAAAATTCTACACACTGTTTGTAAAATTTTTTTTAAATTTAAGTGCTCAATAAAAATTTATTATAATCAAATATTTTTTTATAGGCGATATAAAGATTTTATGGCTAAAAGATTAAATGTAAATCAAAGCGGCATGTTATTTTCTTTCAGCTATGTAAAAAAAGATATAATGCAAAATTTATATTCTTCTAAAATAAAAAAGACAATAAAAAAATCGCTCAGGCTTATCGAAGGCATGGTTCCATTTACCCAAAAACCATCCAAAAATCAATACGCTAATAACGAAATTGTGGATAAGGAAAATAATAATCCTGAAACGGATGATCGTGAAACTGCCGATGCTTTGTTTTCATTTTTCACAGCAGATATAATAAAAGAGCAGGTTATTTTTACAAGATGATTACCAGTTTTGAAACACAAGCCCATAGCTTTCTTCGGTAATTATATCTTTCCATTGTTCTATTAATTTTTTGTAAGCTTTTCCTACCGGCGTTATTTTTCTTTCGAGATCATACAATCCTAATTTATTTATATTTCCCAAATCATTTCTCAGTGCAGAGTCCCAATCTACCTGATGTGTAAGGCTGTACCACGTAAAGCCAACCACAGGTATTCCATCATGTTTCAGCCGATGCACATTAGCCCATTGTTTCAAAAGCCATTCTGTACTCGCAGGCATTTTTATATTAGTTTCCGTATGCATTATCGGCAATTTATAGCGGCGATAATACTGGCTGGTAATTACGTAATAACCAAAAATTTCACCGGCTGCCTGTGTGTGCCCATCGGGGTGCACAATGTGTTCGTTGGTTACATAATAATCGTTTCCCATAATGCAACTTCCTTTTACCTGGTTATCGGTAAACCATTTATATTCCTCGGCAGTCATTCCGTTTTTTAATAAATATTCATACATGGTAACGTTAAGCGGAAAACCATACGTAAGGTCAAGCGAAAGAAATCTTTTTTGATTTAAAAATCTTGCCAAGGGCAATGCCAGTGGGTCTATTGCATGAAAATATTCTGATGATTCGCTTTGTATAAAAGTGGCTTCGGGCTGCACCTGCAATATCGCATGCATGGCCATTACATTTGCCTTGCATAAATGTTTTAATGCAGTTACAAATGCTTCGTCCGATTGCAACCTTTCATTCCACCATCCATACTGCGCAGAAAACATGGCAGCAATAAAAATTTCATTAATTGGAGTGTATAATTGCAAATAAGGAAATCGCTGCGCAAATGCTTTTGCATATTCAGCGAAATAAAAAGGGAAGTCAGGATTTTGAAAATTGCCCAACCAATCGGGCACTCCAAAGTGGCACAAATCAACAATAGGATTTATTTGTAATTCTTTTAAACGGTTAAAAGTTTCATCGGTAAAGCTCCAGTCATATTTGCCCGGAGCCTGGTGATTACTATAATACGGCGTTCCATAGCGTAAAAATTCTATTCCTAATTCTTTTACCAAATGAAAATCGGTTTCCCAATTTTTATAATGACCTGCCTTTTCCATTTCATCTACTCTTTTAGTAGTTCCATCGGGCAGTAAAATTGTAGGATAACTGTTTTCTATTCCTGTTGAAAACATGAATTTTGATCCGGGCATTATATTATTTTTTCTTGGAAAAATTGTTCAATTGCATGATGAAGTAACGGGAGTTTAATTCCTTTATTGCTTTGCATAGCGCTGTAAGCAGGGCGTTTCGCTTTCCATTCCATTTCTTGTTGCAAACATGATATTATTTTTTTGGAAGTATATCCGCCTCGCATGGCTACTTCTTCGGCAAAGCTATGCCATGTAATCATTCCTTCATTGGTTAAGTGCCAGATTCCTTTTTCTTCATCAATTAAAAGATCAAGCGCTTTATCTGCCAAATGAGGAACATAGGTTGGCGAAACAGTAACATCGTTTGCAGCATAACATGGTTTATTTTCTTTTAAAGAATTTAAAATATAGTAAACAAAATTATATTGATCCCAGGGACCAAAAAATGCGCTGGTTCTTATAATGAGAGACGAAGAATAATTATTTAAAACAAGCTGTTCGCTTTTTGCTTTGCTTTCGCCATACACGTTTAATGGCTTTACAAAATCCGCTTCGATGTATGGCGATTGTTTTTCTCCATCAAAAACCAAATCAGAAGAAAAAGTCATTAATTGAATTGAATGATTTTTACAAATGCTAGCTAAATTACCCGGCGCTTCAGCATTAAGATTGAAACATTTTTTTCTTTCTGCTTCTGCATCATCCACTCTTACAAAACCCGCAGCATTTATTATTGCCCAAGGTTTATATTTATTAATGGCATCTTCAATTTCATCTTTTTTTGTTATATCAGCTTCGTTATGCGACAACGCACGATAAGAAATGGAGCGCCTTTCACAAAGATGAGTAAATGCTTTCCCTAAAGTACCATTGCAACCAAAAATTAATAAAGGAGAAGAAGAAGCATTTATAAAAAAATTTTTATTGCCCGGATAACTTTTATGCCACCAACCTTTTTCCTGAATAACAGGATGATGATAGTCGCCGGTTTTTATTAATGATTGAATCAGCTTTACAAGAGCAGTAGAACGCAATTCATTTTTGGAGATATCATAAACTCCTGTTTCATAAATTTTTTCTTCACGCGTTAATAAACTGTTCCAATCGAAAGCGCCTAACAACGACCATGCTGTAATCGCTTTAATATTTACACCTTCTTTATTTAAATTACAGCTTATATCCCATGCTTCTTTAAACCATCGCAACTGCTCTTCTCTTGTACAATTTATATGCACTTCGGTAAGCGCCAATGGAAGATGATACCTTTGCCATGCTTCTTTTAATAATGATTTTAAGCCTGCAGGTTTTACCGCTCTCACAGCTGCAATATCAGCATATAAATGCTGGCCGTTTCCACCACAATCGCAATGAGGGTATAAATGAATTTTATCATCAAGAAAACGTTCCGATGTTACATAATAATTAAAACCGGCAACATCAGGCACGCATGTATTATCTAAAAAAAATTGCAATGCAACTGGTTCAATTCCTAAAGAAATAAAATAATTCCAAAAAAAATGTTGATCATTTACTTTGCCACAAAGCATATCATAAGTGAGCCATCGTCTTTCATTTTCAAAAGTTGCCTGGTACTGTAATGCAGGCGTGCTGTGGGTTTTAGCAAGGTCTTCGGTTTGTACTAATTTGGCATTTGCATTTATTTTTCGAATGGCTTTCATAGAAAGCACAATGCCTTTTAATTGGTTTAAAAATATTTTTGCAAAGCTTAATGAATTTTTATGATGCGGAAACCAATGCCCGTACAACCCGCTAAATCTTGCTGTAGTTAACGGTTCGTTTACTGGAGTATAATATTCAAGCCAGGGAAATTGGGTAGCAACTTTTGTTGCATACATGGATAATTGTTGGGCAAATGAATCATCCATTAAATTAGTAAAAGCGGGGCCGCTTCCATGGTGCACTAATCCTGCGATTGGAATAATATTATTTGCTTTTAATTTATCAAGTTGCCCCTTTGTGCGTTTCCAATTTATTTTTTCTTTTATTGTAATTTTTTGATGCGCTTCCCATAAAATGGGATAACGGATTTTTTTAAATCCCAATAAAGCAATTCTATTTATATCATCATTTCTTGTGTAATGGCCGGTGTATTGTAGCTGATCGCGAAAACTATTTCCGACCCTGTTGATGGTGCATTCCAAACCGCCCCATATTTCAGGATTGTATGATTGGTAGCTGATGCCCATTTAAATGATGTGCAAATTCATGTGGAGTAATAATTTTTTTGTAAAGAGTGAGCGCTTGTGCTACTACCTGATCCATATTATAATATTTATAAGTTGCTAATCGGCCTGCAAAATATATTTTGTTTTCCTGCTCAGCTAACTGGCGGTATCTTTTGTATAGCAATGCATTTTCTGCACGCGGTACAGGATAATACGGGTCGCCTTCATCTTTTGGAAATTCATAAACGACAGTGGTTTTCGGATGTTTTTGACCGGTTAAATATTTAAATTCTGTAATTCGCGTATAGGCATGCTCGTTAGGATAATTAATGGTTCCCGTTTTTTGAAAAACATTTTCTTCTAACGTTTCAAATTTAAATTCTAAAGAACGATAAGGCAGCTTTCCATAACAATAATCATAGAAATAATCAATCGGGCCGGTGTAGATCATATTTTTATAACAAATAGAATCCTGCACTTCTTTATAATCGGTATTCAGCAATATTTTTATGTTAGGATGATGCAGCATCTTCTGAAACATGCGTGTGTAACCGTATAAAGGAATTGCCTGGTACGTATCAGTGAAATACCTGTCATCACGATTGTTGCGTGTAGGGATTCGGGAAGTTACCGATGCATCCAGCTCTGATGGATCAAGATCCCATTGCTTGCGTGTGTACCCTTTAAAAAATTTTTCATACAATTCTCTTCCTACTTTATTTACCACCACGTCTTCAGAAGTAACAATTTTAATTTTCTTTTCTGCTTTCGATTCTAAAAAGGCATCTACTTCAGCGCTGTTTAAATTCAATCCATACAATTGATTAATGGTATTTAAATTGATTGGGATGGGAACCAGCATTCCATCCACGCTTGCTAAAACCCTGTGTTCATAAGGGCGCCACTGGGTAAAGTTTCCCAGGTAAGTAAAAACTTCTTTGCTGTTAGTATGAAAGATATGCGGGCCATATTTGTGAACAAGCAATCCGTCTTTATTATAATAATCAAAAGTATTACCGCCGATATGATTTCTTTTATCAACTAATAAAATTTTTTTATTGGATTGCGATGCTAACCGTTCTGCTAAAACTGCGCCGGCTAAGCCTGCACCTACTATCATGTAATCAAACATATTCTTTTTGTTTTTGGGGGTTGGGTATCACTTTTTTTTCTAATGCCTCTTCTATTAACGCAAACATGTGGTGCCATGTTTTATTCCATGAAATATTTTTAAGAAATTGATCAACTTTTATCTTCCATTCATTTTTATTTTTATCATTAAAAATCTTTTCTGCGGCAATAATAAATTCTTCAGCAGTATCTGCAATATGCACCAATCCTTGTTTCCCATAAGGAGTAACTACGTCCGTTATTGAAGTGGAAATTACCGGCTTGCCTCCTGCAAGGTATTCCGGTGTTTTTGTAGGGCTTATATATTTGGTTGATTCATTTAATGCAAAAGGTAAAATAGCAACATCCCAACCTGAAAGATAATAGGGCAATTCATTATAATTTTTGCTTCCGGGATAATGTATATTTTTCTTTTGTGGAAGCAAAGCCGGATCAATTTTTATAACAGGCCCTATAAAAATAAAATGCCACTCAGGCCGCAAAGAAGATAATTCATCAATCAATGAAATATGAAAACGTTCATCAATTACTCCGTAAAAACCAAACTGCGGATGCGGTATGGATGCCTGATCGGATGGAATTTTAAGATTTGTTCGTGCTGCACTAAAATGCGATTTATCAATGCTGCTGGGGAAAGGATAAATGTTGTGATGCAAATGTTTTTTTGTTTCATACAAACTATAACCTCCTGTAAACACAATATCAGCAAGGCTTAGCAAGCGTACTTCCATTTTCTTTAATTCAGGAGGTGCAAATTTAAAAGCTGATAATTCGTCCATACAATCATACACAATTAGCGTAGGATGCAGATGATTGCTATAGCTCAATGCCATAGGAGAGTAATACCAAAGAATATAATTTTTAATTTTTCCCGCATACACACATGAATCTATCAACGCCTTTAAAATATGCGCTCTTTTTTCAGCAGGTGCGTTTTTAGAAACGTGCAAAAGCACAATCCATAAATTATTATTTCCGGTATCTTTTTTTATTTCATAAAAATCAGAATCCTGATCATATAAAGGTTCTTCTATAATAAAAACCCGGTTGTAAACTGCAAATCGGGTTAATAAATGTTGCGGACGTTGATAAACAAAGTTCCACCTGATATGACTAAAACATATAAGATCCATGTATATATAATTTAAGAAGTTACTATTTTCTGAAAGCTATATAAGAGATAAGCCTGTATTGATTTCATAAATACTATTTATATGCCATTTTTTTTCAGATAGCGTACATTTCTCCCGGCGCCCTATTTTGTAGATTTGAGAAATAAAATCCTCATTTAATAAAATATGTGGAATTATAAAACCGTATTTTAATAATGCTGTAAAAAAGGAGTTGTTTTTTATTTGAGTTTATAAAAAAAACAATGGCATGATTTTCTTGAATGCATACATAAACAACTTTTTTAATTATTAAATCTTTACAACATGAAATCCAGCAAAACCAAATCACATAACGGAGCACATCACAACGGAATGAGCAAAACAAAAAAAAGCGCCGTTAAAACAAAATCAAACGCCGCCGAAGGCCTGCGTGATTTATTTGAAGATGAATTAAAAGATATTTATTGGGCAGAAAAAGCATTAACAAAAGCACTCCCCAAAATGGCCAAGAATGCAACTACACAAGAATTGATTAATGCATTGGAAGAACATCTCGAAGTTACTAAAGGACATGTTGAAAGGTGTGAGCAGGCTTTTGAATTGATGGAAAAACCCGCTCAGGCAAAAAAATGCGAAGCCATGAGCGGCCTCATAAAAGAAGCTGAAGAGATTATGCAAAGCACAGAACAAGGCGTTGTGCGTGATGCAGGAATAATTTCTGCAGCCCAAAAAGTAGAACATTATGAAATTGCAAGCTATGGCACTTTGTGCGCCTTTGCAAAAACTATTGGTGAAAACGAAGTAGCCGATCTTTTGGAACAAACATTAAATGAAGAAAGGGAAGCAGATGAAACCCTGAGCAGGATTGCCGAATCTTCAATAAATGCAGAAGCAAATGATGAAGATGAAGATGAAAATGAATTGGAAGATGTGAATAGTAATAAAACTGCAACTGCTAAAAAGAAATGATGAACGCTAAGTACAAAACTTCATGTTGAAAGTTTAAAATTAAATGCCACTATAAAAATTAATTTTTTATAGTGGTTTTCCATTTTCAATTTCTTTACGATTTTATTTAGGTAAAATATTAAAACAGAATTACCTTTAAAAACTTTGTAAAAGAATTTTATGATGTTCAGCAGAAATTTTGTTTGTAAAATAATTATAGCTTTTGTAATAACTATTTTTTTTGCGTGTTCAAAAGGTTCATCCTCCGGAAACGGAAATATAAATCCTGCGCCGCCTGCGCCACCATTGCCCCCGGTTGGAGTGAATGATGTTGATTTCTGGCTTACTAAAAATGATCAATCGGTTTTATTACAAAAACAATCCACCACTTTATCTTTTGGAACCACTGCAAATGTTTATGCAAACATTGATGTAGATACTTCGCAAACTTTTCAAACGATTGATGGATTTGGATTTACTCTCACTGGCGGCAGCGCTTATGTAATCAATCTTATGAATGCAACCGATAAAGCGAATTTATTAAAAGAACTTTTTGGCAGTGACGCCAATTCAATTAGCATCAGTTACCTGCGCATCAGCATTGGCGCATCCGATTTAAATGCTTCGGTATTTAGTTATGATGATGTGTCCGCAGGAAAAACGGATGTAAATCTCGACAGCTTTAGCTTGCGCAATGATGAAACAGATTTGATTCCTTTATTAAAAGAAATTATTGCAATAAATCCTTCAATAAAAATTATTGCTACACCATGGAGTGCGCCCGTTTGGATGAAAGATAATGCCAGCACAATCGGCGGGAGTTTACAAACACAATATTATAATGTGTATGCGCAATATTTTGTAAAATATATTCAGCAAATGAAAGCTAACGGCATCACGATAGACGCAGTTACACCGCAAAATGAACCATTGAATCCGGGTAATAATCCAAGCCTTGTGATGGATGCAACGGAAGAAGCAAATTTTATAAAAAATAATTTAGGGCCAGCGTTTCAATCTGCAAATATTTCTACAAAAATTATTTGTTACGATCATAATTGCGATCATCCAGATTATCCAATTACTGTTTTAAGTGATGCTGCAGCCAATACATTCATCAATGGTTCTGCATTTCATTTATATGCCGGCGATATAAGCGCTTTAAGCCAGGTGCATAATGCATTTCCTGACAAAGCAGTTTATTTTACGGAGCAATATACTTCATCAACCGGCAGCTTTGGCGGCGATTTAAAATGGCATTTAAAAAATGTAATCATTGGTTCTATGCGCAACTGGAGCCGTGTGGCGCTGGAATGGAATCTCGCAAACGATCCTTCTTTTCAACCACACACTCAAGGCGGTTGCGATCAATGCAAAGGCGCATTAACGATTGGCGGAACAGTAACCAGAAATGTAGGATATTATATTATTGCACATGCATCAAAATTTGTTGTACCAGGCTCAGTGCGCATTGGAAGTAATATTGCAGGCGATTTGCAAAATGTTGCATTTAAAACTCCTGATGGAAAAAAAGTTTTGATTGTAGAAAATGATGGAGCCGATGCAACTTTTAATATTCGCTTTAATGGAAAGTGGATAACAACTACATTACCTTCCGGCGCTGTAGGCACTTATAGTTGGAAATAAATTTTTTAAATAATCAGCAATCGAAAATGAAAAAGTATTTTTTATTCTTATTTTTTTCACCAATCACTTTTGCATTAGCGCAAAAAAATACAGTTACTCTTAAAGCAAAAAATTATAACACTAAAAATAAAAAGGTAATTGTATATACCACGGCCGATAATACATCTTACCGGCTTTCAGCAACGGATACTGCAATGTTTACACACATGGGGCAGCCTTTTGAAACACAGGTTTGCGTATTTGTTAATCCCACAAAAACTTTTCAAACTATTTTAGGAATCGGAGGCGCATTAACGGATGCTTCTGCAGAAACTTTTTTTAAATTACCTAAAAACAAGCAACAGGAAATCTTGCGTGCTTATTACAGCGTTACTAACGGTATCGGCTATACGCTGGCGAGAACAAACATTCAAAGTTGTGATTTCAGCAGTGAAAGTTACAGCTATGTAAAAGGTGGCGATAAAGATTTAAAAACTTTCAGCATTGATCATGATAAAAAATATCGTATTCCATTTATTAAACAAGCTATTGCTGCAGCTGGTGGAAAGCTAACTATTTTTGCAAGCCCATGGAGTCCGCCTGCATTTATGAAAGACAATCACGATGTGCTGCATGGCGGACATTTATTGCCGGCATATTACGAAAGCTGGGCTAATTTTTATGGCAAGTTTATTAATGCATATAAAAAAGAAGGCATACCCATTTGGGGAATTACCATTCAAAACGAACCGATGGCAAAGCAAACATGGGAATCGTGCATTTACACCGCAGAAGAAGAAAGAGATTTTTTAAAAAATTATCTCGGCCCAACGATGCAACGAAATGGATTAGGTGATAAAAAAATAATTGTTTGGGATCACAACCGCGACCTGATGTATCAAAGAGCGAGCACAATATTTGAAGACCCGGCTGCCGCCAAATATGCATGGGGCATGGGTTTCCATTGGTATGAAGACTGGAGCGGCGGCGACCAGATGTTTGAAAATGTAGAACGCGTGCATGAAAGCTTTCCCAATAAAAATTTAATGTTTACAGAAGGTTGTGGGTTTCCTTTCCGGTTAGATCAGTTACATGATTGGAAACTTGGAGAGCGTTATGGACAATCAATGATTCATGATTTTAATAATGGCGCAGTTGGCTGGACGGATTGGAATATTTTACTCGATGAAACAGGCGGTCCGAATCATGTTGGCAATTTTTGTTTTGCTCCGGTACATGCCATTACCAAAACAGGTGAATTGATTTATACCAACGCCTATTATTATATCGGTCATTTTTCAAAATTCGTTCGCCCGGGCGCAAAGCGAATAAGTGCAGCGCCCAGCAGAAGCGCATTACAGGCAACAGCTTTTATAAACAAAGATGGAAAAATTGCCGTGATTGTAATGAACCAAACCGATAAAAAAACGGATTATAATTTATGGATAGGCGGAGATGCAGCACAGGTAAGCATTTTACCACATTCCATAGAAACATTGATATTTTAAAATAATCACTTGAAGATGTTTTTTATTTTCGTGTGTGCTTCACCGTTATATTTTATCCTGATATAGTTTTTTTTGAACAAACAAAATTATTTTTTTCAATGAATAAAATTTATTTCTCTATTATACTTTCTATTTTTTTTATTAATTGTAATAATTCTCAAAGCAATAAAACAACCGCAGCAAAAGATATGATTACAAAAAAAAGTTGGGGCGAGGTGGATGGAAAGGAAGTGTATTTATTTACATTAGAAAATAAAAATGGAACCATTGTTACCATAAGCAATTACGGGGGTACGGTTACTTCATTTGTTACTAAAGATAAAAATGGAAACCCATCGAGCATCATTATTGGTTTCGATAGCCTGCAGCCTTATTTGCAGCAGCCGCCTTATTTTGGCGCATTGATCGGGCGTTATGCCAATCGTATCGGCGATGCAAAATTTAATTTGAATGGAATTACTTATAAACTTGCTGATAACAATGGTAAAAATTCTTTGCACGGCGGTTTGAAAGGATTTGATAAAGTAATTTGGAATGCAACTATTCCTGATAAAAATATTCCAGCGCTCACCTTACAATATGTTAGTAAAGATGGTGAAGAAGGTTATCCCGGAAATTTGCATGTTAGCGTTCAATATTCTTTATCAGACAATGATGAACTAAGGATTGAATATAATGCTGAAACAGATAAAGCAACGCCGGTTAATTTAACCAATCATAGTTATTTTAATTTATCAGGAAGTGCAGCCAATACCATTCTTGATGAAAAATTAATGATTGATGCGGATCATTATACGCCTGTTGACACTTCTTTAATTCCGACGGGTGAAATAAAACCCGTGAAAGGAACTCCATTCGATTTTACTTCGCCCAAAAAAATAGGTAAAGACATTGATTTAGTAAAAGGCGGTTACGATCATAATTGGGTTTTAAATATAAAAGATACTTCCATGCAAAAAGTTGCTGCGCTTTCTGATTCCATTAGTGGAAGAACATTAGAAATTTTTACTACACAACCGGGATTACAGTTTTATACCGGAAATTTTTTAGACGGAAAATTTATAAATAGAGATGGAAAACCACTTCTCATTCACACGGCCTTATGTTTGGAAACCCAGCATTTTCCTGATTCTCCCAATAAACCAAATTTTCCTTCCACCATTTTAAAGCCCGGAGAAAAATATCATGAAGTTACTATTTACAAAGTGAAGACCAACAACTAACGGTTACGCATATACGAAGATAAATTATATAATTTTTTACCGGTATAATATTTCGTAATATTCATTTGCCATTCTATTGCTGTCGAATTGTACCTGCACATCACGCATGGCATTTTTCATAATCTGTCGCCACGTATCGTGGTCATTATAATAAAGTGGTAATATTTCATTTTCGAGAATTTCATAAAGTTTATCCATGTCGTAATTATCCTGTTCTTCCACATGCATATTCATATAATCTGCGGGAGGCACTACAAAACCATTGTTGCCATTATTAATAAATTCACAAATCCATCCATCATTGGTACTGAGGCTTACCGCTCCATTCATTGCAGCACTCATTCCACTGGTTCCACTTGCCTCACGAGGCACTCTTGGATTATTAAGCCATACATCAGCACATTGCTTTAGTCTTCTGCTAAGAAAAAGTTCATAGCCTACACACACTGCTACATTTTTGTACTGTTTGCTGAGATGCACCAAATGATTGAAATCAGCAATGGCGGGATAATCAAGAGGGTAGGGCTTTCCGGCCCATATAATTTGTACAGGATATTTTTTATTATTTAATAACGCTTCAAAGCGGGTATGGTCTCTTGTTATTAATTCGGCTCTTTTATAACCGGCAAATCTTCTTGCCCATACAATAGTAAGCACATTTGTATCCATTAATTTACCTGTTTGATCCGCAACTATTTCCAAACCGCGTTTCTTGAGATATCTTTTGCGATCATCAAACCAACTATCATTTCCTTCTTCTTTGGCGCGGTACAATTGTTTATCCGCCCAGTATTTCCAATTCTGTGCATTAGTAATTGCTTTTATTTCGCAAATGCCTTCGTACTTGCTCCACATTTGTCTGCTTACTTCGCCATGCAGTTGAGATACGCCATTAGCAAGATGTGCAAAGCGCAATGCTGCCAATGAATGATTGAAAAGATGATCCGTCATTCCTGTTAATTCTCTTACCTGTTCAAGTGGCATTCCATAGAAGTAACTCATTTTTTCACACAAAAACATATCATGCTTTTCATTGCCTGCTTCTTCGGGCGTGTGGGTTGTAAAAACAATTTTTTTCTTCACATCTTCTTTATTGCCATATTTTTTATATAAATAAAATGCAGCGCTCACCGAATGCGCTTCATTGAGATGATATATTTCAGGATTAAAATTTAATTCATCAATTAATTTGGCGCCGCCGATTCCCAATAAAATAAATTGTGCAATTTTAGTAGCAGCATTTCCATCATACAACCTGTTGGTAATCGTTCTCGATACAAAATCATTTTCGGGAACATCGGTACTCAATAAAAAAAGAGGAGCGGTATTAAAAGTTGTAGGATTTAAATACCAAACTTTTACCCATACCGGATGATCATGAATAGGTATCTGGTACATGATGCCGGTATCTTCGAGAAAATTATAAATTTTATCTATCCACGTTACATGCAGCGTCTGGTCTTGGTTTCGGGCCTGGTCGTAATATCCTTCTTTCCAGAATATGCCGATTCCAATTAAGTTTTGTTTCAGCTCATAGGCGCTTCGCAAATGAGAGCCTGATAAAAATCCAAGACCGCCGCTATATATTTTTAAAGGTTGGTGAATAGCAAACTCCATTGAGAAGTAAGCAACTTTTTTAGAATAACGATAGTCGGTTTCATAGGGAACTTGGTAATCTTTAAAACTCATAATTAAATCAGATTCGAATTATTTGAGGGCGCAATATAGTTTGAAAATTCAAGAAATTAACTCTTTTCAAAAATTTAATGTGTATTCAGTACATAATATATTAACTATGAATAATATTAAATATTTTATCAGAGTTAGCGTTGGCAATCTCTTTAAAAATTGTCAACGCTCCGATGGTTTGTAAATATGGTTCTGTTTCTAATGCAAAAATAGTATGTTTTAAATTTTTTGTTATTTATCAAAATAAATTTTTAGATTTGTCTAAACTTTTTTTTTAATAAAATGAAATTATCTCCAATTGAAGAAAATTATATAAAAAGTATTTACTACCTCCAGGCAAAAAAAGGAAATGTAAATACCAATTCCCTGGCAGCGCATTTGGAAACAAGCGCCGCTTCCGTTACCGATATGATGAAAAAATTAAAGAGAAAAAAATTATTGGAATATAAAAAGTACTATGGATTCAGGCTCAACGCAGCCGGTAATCTATATGCTTTGGAAATAATAAGACGGCACCGGCTTTGGGAATTTTTTTTGGTTTCAAAATTAGGAATGCAATGGGAAAAAATTCATGACATTGCCGAGCAACTGGAGCATGTGAGCAATGATGAGCTAATTAAAAAGTTAGATGATTTTCTGGGCAATCCCAAAACCGATCCGCATGGCGATCCTATTCCGAATGAAAAAGGCGTCATGCCGGTACTTAGGCAGATTGCATTAAAAGATTTGACCATAAAAAAAAATGCAATGGTAAGCTCGGTAAGCAATCAAACTCCACAAATGATGGAAATGCTCAATCATTATAAAATTAAATTAGGGTCTCATATAAAAGTTACGAAACAATTTGTGTTTGATGGTTCTTTGCAGGTAAAAATTGATAAACAACCTGAATGTATCATAAGCAGCATGGGAGCAAAAAATATTTTTGTGTATGATAATTGAAAAAAAAATATATAGTAAATCATTAGGCGATGTACATGAAAGCATTGATACCGAAAAAAGAATGGGATGGAAAAGAATATTTTCTTTTTTAGGTCCCGCTTATCTCATAAGCGTTGGTTATATGGACCCCGGCAACTGGGCCACCGACTTGCAAGGTGGAAGCAAATTCGGTTATTCATTAATATGGGTGCTTTTGATGAGCAATCTCATGGCTTTGTTGTTGCAGGGCTTATCAGCAAGGTTAGGAATTGTAAGGGGAAGAGACCTGGCACAAGCTAACAGGGAAGCGTACCCGAAGTTTGTAAATTTCACTTTATACATTCTTGCAGAGATTGCTATTGCAGCCTGCGATCTTGCAGAAGTTTTAGGAATGGCAATCGGCATTCAATTGCTTACAGGCTTGCCGCTCATTTGGGGCGTATGTTTTACCGTGCTCGATACTTTTTTATTGCTCTATCTTCAATCGCTTGGCATGAGAAAAATGGAGGCATTTATAATTGCTTTAGTTGCAATAATAGCAACGGCATTTTTAATACAAATGATTTTGATTAAACCCGATGTGGGTGAAATAGCAAGAGGTTTTGCACCGAATATTAAAAACGATGAAGCATTGTACATTGCCATAGGAATTATTGGCGCCACCGTAATGCCGCATAATCTTTATTTACATTCGGCTCTGGTGCAAACAAGAAAAATTAACCGCACAAATGAAGGAATACAACAAGCTATTAAATTCAATCGCATTGATAGCGGTGTTGCATTGAATATGGCTTTTTTTGTAAATGCAGCTATATTAATTGTAGCAGCAAATATTTTTTTAAAAACAGGAAAACAGGTTACCGAAATTCGTGAAGCATATTTATTATTGCCGCATTTTTTAGGAAATGTAGCGCCAACTTTATTTGCAGTAGCGCTTATAGCTGCAGGCCAAAGCTCAACAATTACGGGCACTCTGGCGGGGCAAATTGTTATGGAAGGATATTTAAGCCTGCGCATCAATCCCTTGCTGCGAAGGCTTATCACCAGGATGCTCGCCATAATTCCGGCATTGATTGTAATTATTATTTATGGCGAAAAACAAATTGATTCATTGCTTATTTTAAGCCAGGTAATACTGAGCGTGCAACTTGGGTTTGCTATTATTCCTTTAATTCATTTTGTAAGTGATAAAACAAAAATGGGCGATTTTACTATAAATTTTTTTACAAAAATAATTGCATGGATTATAGCCGCCATTCTTGTTTGGCTTAATTTTAAAATGCTCATAAGCCAGTCAGCGCCTGTATTTGAGAATGCACCTGTAATTCCAAAAATTATAATTGGCGCCAGTGGAATATTTTTTACGGGTTTACTTTTGTATATCATTTTTGAACCGGCAATTGCACAAAGAAAAATATCAACATCTATTAAAATACATCCTGAAATGAAAAACATATCGCTCGATATTCCGCTATACAACAGGATAGCCATCGCTCTTGATTTTTCTGAAAATGATATGAAGCTAATTAGCTACGCAATCGGGCAGCGTAATGCACGCACTCAATTTATTTTAATTCATATTGTAGAAAGCGTATCAGCAAAACTTTGGGGCGGCCAAAGCGATGATTACGAAACACGAAGAGATCAATCGCAATTAGATTTTTATGTAGATCAATTAAAAGAAAAAGGGTTCAATGCTATTAGCTGTCTTGGATTCAAAAACAGAGCAAAGGAAATTGTGCGACTGGTAAAAGAAAACAACGCAGATATGCTTGTGGTGGGCGCTCATGGCCACCGGGGATTTAAAGATATTATTTACGGCGAAACAGTAAATTCTGTGCGTCATGCTTTGCAAATTCCTGTGTTGATGGTAAGTTTGAAAAAAGTTGATTAAAAAAAATTTATAGTTACAAAATATTTAGATAAAGAAATTTGGATGCCATAAAAAAATAATTTTTAATTTTTTAAGGCAATACTTTGTTTCAGTTTTAATATTTCTGCATCTATTTTTTTATTCCATTCCAATTGTTTTTCCACATTCAGGCTGTGATTGGTTTCTTTATCATAATCATGCTGCATATCCATATTTTCTTTATAAACTTTATCAAATAATGAAGTGAGCAACGCAGCATAATTTTCTTTTGTAAAATGCGCTTTCTGTAATTCATCCATAAACTTTCTTGATCCGATTTCTGTAATATCAAAATGATGCTGCTCGTGCATTAAATGATATTCAGAATTTACATTGGGCTTTTTCCACGAATCGTGTTTGGTAAAAAAAGTATAAATGCCAATGTTGAGATAAATTGTTTTTCCATCAAAATTCATTTGCGAATCAAACGCAAAACCAGAAGCAGTAACTGCCCCCGCAAAATAATTTTCTATTGGCTTGCCTTTAAAATCGCTCCAGGTAAGATTTCTGTGGAAATCGTAATAAATGGTATCGTTGTTTGTAGAAGTTTTTCTATTTTCAATAAATGCATGCACTACCACTTTCTGCGAAAAGCAGGTAACAAAGAAAAAAAAACACATGAGTGAAAGAAAAAAAATTTTTTTATAAATCATTTGATAATAAACAGGTTACAAAAATGGCAAGAAGCCTTGAAATAAAAAGTTAAATGCAAGAAATTATTATGTACGACTTAAAACGAAAGTGAATGTCAAATTTCTTTTATAAATCTATTTGGTAATTTACCCAATAAAATAATTAAAATAACGTTGTTATATATATCTTTCAATAATTATCCTGATTATATTATCAAAAAAAACGATACAAACCCCGGAAAACCTAAATGGATGCTTCTTTCGCAAATACTTCGCACCTTGAAAATTCTTCAGAATTTTTATGGGGCCTTACTGATATTAACTTTCGTATTTTACAAACCAATCATTTGTTTCAAAAACAATTTGGCCTTGAAAATAAAAACTGGAAAGGGCGTTTATTTCAGGATGTAGTTCAAAATTTTCAGGTAGAAAAATTTCTTCGCGCCAATAATGAATGCATTCATAACCCAGGCAAAACAATTTCCATAGAAATTAAAACCACTACCGCTGCAGAAGAAAATTGGTTTCGGTGGGAAGTAAGCGCCATCAGCGATGAAAAAAATAATGTAACCGGAATTCGTTTTTTAGGTACTGATGTTACCAAACAAAAAAAAGCAGAACAAAAATTATTGCAGCAAACTATTTTGCTAGATAATATTTCAGACGCCATCATTTCAACAGATACTAATTTTTTTATTAAAACATGGAATCACAAAGCGGCAATAATTTTTAATTTGAAATGTGAAAATGAAAATAATAATTCTTTACACAATATCAGCAAATTAAATTTTGTGAATGATTGCGAAAATAATTTTAAAAAAATGATTCGCAATAATGGTTTTTGGAACGGAGATGTTTTGATAGAAAAAAATAATGAAGTAAAATATTATTTACAAACAACCGTAAATGCCATTAAAGATCACGAAGGCCGCATAACCGGCTTTGCGGCAGTAAGCAGAGACATTAGCAAAGAGCAAACAATAAAAAATAAATTTGTTTCGGAACAAAAAAAATCAAAGCTCGATTTGGTGAAAGAGCAAAAGCAGTTTAAATCTTTTATGGAAAATGCGCCTCTTGTAGCCTGGATTACCGATTCAAATGGTGTGCTGCTTTATATGAATACATTATTTAAACAATTGTACAACTATACCGATGCTAATCTGAACAAAAAAATTTCTCCCATTACTGAATGTCAAAAAGTTTTGCTTCCTGATAAAGATGTAATTCCGAAAAATAAAAGTATTGAGTTCTTTCATAAATGTTTAGATGCTAATAAAAATGTTCATTATTACAGAACGTTTAAATTTCCAATACAGGATGTAGAAGGAAATCTGTTAGAAGGCGGACAGTCTGTAGAAATTACTGCTGAATTAGAAGCCGAGCAGGCGCTTAAAAAAAGCAATGAGCTTTTTGAATACGCTGCCAAAGCCACCCGCGATGTTATTTGGGATTGGGATCTTGCAGAAGATAAAATAAGAAGAACGGCAGGTTATGAAAATCTTTTTGGCTATGAAATGAGTAACTTTTATGAACAGCATAATTTAGATAAAATACATAAAGATGATGTACCGGTTGTTGCAAAAAGTGTAGAAGAAGCTTTTAAAAAAAATGATTCCAGATGGCAAATGGAATACCGGTATCGTTGTGCGGATGGTTCTTATAAAATCATAATTGACCAGGCTTATCTTATACGAAATAAAGACGGCAAAGTAGTGCGTGTGATTGGCTCTATGCAGGATGTAACTGAAGAGCGCGATTTACAAAAGCAGATATTGATAACTGAAAAGCAAAAGAAAAAAGATGTAGTAAATGCAGTAATTGATGCGCAGGAAAAAGAAAGAAATGAACTTTCTGCCGAACTTCATGATAACGTAAATCAATTATTGGCAGCAGCAATATTATATTTGAAAACTGCACAAAAGCAAGATGACAGTAAAGAAGAACTGATAACCCACAGTTTGGATTATGTACAAAAAGCAGTGGATGAATTGCGAAATATAAGCCGCAATCTCACGCCTGCCGAACTAAAAATGAATGGACTTTCTGCAGCGCTGAAAGTGTTTGCAGAAAAACTACATATCGCTAATAATTTTGAAGTAACATTTTTGGTTAAAAAAATAAATGAAAATAAAATATCTGCTTCCCTTCAGCTTGCCCTGTATCGCATTGTACAAGAAGTTATGAATAATATATTAAAACATGCTAATGCCAATGAAGTCATCATCCGGTTATCTGAATCGAAAAATATTCTTCACTTAAAGATAACGGATAACGGAAAAGGATTTGATCCGTTTCTTATAAAAAAAGGATTGGGCATAACCAATATTCATAATCGTGCAGAAAACTTCGGTGGTAATGCAGAAATAATTTCTTTGCCCGGCAAAGGATGCTCATGGCACATTAGTGTTCCGTTAACTTAATTAATTTTTTATTTTTAAAAATTCTTTTGCATTTTCGGCAATAAAGTCAATGCTTATTTTTTGCATACATTTAAAATGGCCGAGCGGGCATTTATCAAACCCAATTTTACTACAAGGCCTGCACCATAATTTATTCACCTGAAAAATTTTATATTCAGTTTCATAAGGATACATTCCAAAAGATGGAACGGTATTGCCCCAAACAGAAAAAATCATTTTTTTAAAAGCGGCAGCAATATGCATCAGTCCCGTATCGTGGCTTATTATCAAATTTGATCTGCGAATAATATCAGCAGATTCGTTTAATGAAAATTTGCCACAGGCATTGTAAATTTTTACTTCATCAACATTGGAAATTTCACCGCCGTTATCATAATCTTCTTTGCCGCCCAATAAAATAATCGGGTAATTTATTTTCTCACACAATTCTTTTAATTTATCAACCGGTAATTTTTTTGTGTAATGCGCAGCACCAATTGCAATAGCGATATAACCTTGCGAATGCGAGAAAGGAATATCATTATCTTTCACTTTATCTTTTTCAGGAATAAAAAAATCCAATCCTTTGTTATCATTTACTACACCAAAATTTTTTACCGTTTCCATGTACCTATCAACAATATGTTCGTGAGGCATCGTATTAATTTTAAAGCTGGTATAAATCCATTTTTGGGTATTTAATTTATTGAATGAATAAAATGGAATTCCCTTCAAAGCTTGTTTAATCCGTAACGTGCGCAGGTTATAATGCAAATCAATAACAGCATCAAATTTTTCATCTTTAAGAATTTCAATCGTATCAAGAATGTCTTCATCAAGTGTAATCACTTTAGTCAGATATGGATTGGATTCAACAATACCCGCGAATTTTTTTTTAGTAAGAAAATAAATTGCTGCTTCAGGAAATTTTTTTCGCAAACAGCGTATAACCGGCGTCGATAGTACTATATCACCAATGGAAGAAAAACGAATGATGAGAAATTTCGGCCCCTTGTTCCCCGAAGGGGAAATTAAATGATTATGAATATTTTTATTAATCAATCATTACACTTTTTAAAACTGGTAATTTATTAAATCTTACTTTCTTAGAACCCTCCTCTGGAGGGCAGGGAGGCAATTACATTTCCACATAATCCAAATCTTTATGATACGTTTCGTCGGCAATAATTACCGCTGCAAATCCAATAACCATCACTACAATTCCTGTTATCCATCCTGAATTAAAATAACTCGTCATGCTTTGCAGCCATGTAAATAATATTGATATAAGCACTAATGATCCGCGAATCATATTTGGAGCAGTTGTAGCAACAGTTGCACGCAGGTTGGTTCCAAATTGTTCTGCGGCCATCGTAACAAAAATAGTCCAGAAGCCGCTACCAATGCCCAATATAATGCTTACTAAATAAAGCCGGCTTGCAGTGGAATCATGAAGATTGAAGAACCACCATATACCTACAGCAGTAATAAAATAATAAATGTATAAAACTTTTTTGCGGCTTTGCAACCACATGCTCAAAAGCCCTGCAATAAAGCTGCTGATTGAAATTGCAGTGTAACTATACATCACTGCTTTGCCGGGATCAATTGCACCGCTTACATTCATTCTTGCGCCAAACTCTTTTGAAAAAGTAATAAGTATGCCGATTACATACCATGTAGGCAAACCAATTAAAATAGTGCTGATATATTTTTTCAATCGCTTTTTGTTATTAAACAACATAAAAAAATTTCCTTTTGAAATTTTGCTTTTTACAATACTTGTAAACATTCCCGATTCGAGTACACTGGTGCGAAGCAGCAATAATGCAATCCCCAGGCCGCCGCCGATAAAATAACAAGTACGCCACGGAAATAATTCTTTTACAAAAAATGCAACTACAGCTCCTATAATTCCAACGCCTGCAATAATAGCTGTACCAAGTCCTCTTTTTTCTTTTGGCAATAATTCAGTAACCAATGTTACGCCTGCACCTAACTCGCCCGCCAACCCAACGCCAGTAATAAATCTTACCAATGCATACATGCTTACGGTGTTTACAAAACCATTGGCAATATTTCCGATGGAATATAAAATGATGGATGCATACAAAACTTTCAGTCTTCCTTTTTTATCGCCAAGCACTCCCCACAAAATACCGCCAAGAAGAAGGCCAATCATTTGCACATTAATAATCAGTAAACCGTCTTTTGAAATCTGATCATCATTTAAGCCTAATGATCGTAAAGACGGAATGCGAATGATGCTGAATAAAAGCAAATCGTATATATCAACAAAATAGCCAAGCGCCGCAACGATTACAGGAAGTGAAAAAATTGAAACTTGTTTTTTATCCATAAATTTTAAACAGATGATTTATTATTTTTTGTTTTTCTTTTCGGGACAAAAAATTTCCATAACACCGGAATCGTTGTAACAGCAACTATTGCAACAACAATCACTTCAAGGTGTTCTTTTAAATCAAAATGAAACTGATGATGAATAAATGTTTGCAAAAAATGTCCGGCAAATAACATACTGCCTACCCACAGCACGCTTCCTGCTGTGTTATAAAATGAAAATTTTTTCCAATCCATTTCAACAATGCCGGCAACTATCGGAGCAAACGTTCTTACAAAAGGAACAAACCTGGCCAGCACAATCGCCTGTCCTCCGTTCTTTTCATAAAATTCATGCGCCTGTATCAAATATTTTTTCTTAAAGAAAAAAGTATCTTTTCTGTGAAATAAAAAAGGTCCGCTTTTTCTGCCAAACCAATAACCAACAAAGTTTCCGAGAATACCCGCAATAGAAATCAAGAACCATAAAACTAAAAGATCTATCCATTGATTGTTAGTTTCAAACAATGCAGAGGCAACAATGCCCGGAATATTTTTGGTAGTAGAACTAAAAATGCCGGTAACAAAAAGTAATGCATCGCCGGGTAAAAAGAAACCAGCAAACAAACCTGTTTCTGCAAATACAATAAATAATATCATCCACAAGCCGCCATGCTGAATGTAGAATTGCGGATTTAATAAATCCCTGATGCTTATTTCTAAAATGTATAATAATTCCACAGAAATATCTTTTTAAAATTTAATTAGCAAGCTCGCCTTCCCATTTACTTACTGCAGAAGTTGCCAAAGCATTTCCGAGCACATTGGTCATGGTGCGAAACATATCGCAAAAATGATCAATCGGCAATATTAAAGCAATTCCCGCAGGTGGGATGTGAAACATACTGCATGTTGCCAAAACCACTACCAGCGAGGCTCTTGGCACTCCTGCAATTCCTTTGCTGGTAAGCATTAATACTAATAGCATAGTAATTTGTGTTCCCAAATCCATGTGAATATTATACGCCTGCGCAATGGCAATGCTTGCAAAGGTCATATACATCATGCTTCCATCAAGATTAAAACTATAACCTAACGGAAGCGTAAAGGCAACAATTTTTTCGGGGCATCCAAAGCGTTCCAGTTCTTCAGTTAATTTAGGAAAAACCGCTTCACTGCTGGTGGTACCGAAAGCAACTAATAATGGTTGTGCAATTCTTTTTAAAAGGTGTGAAGTTCTTTTTCTTAAAATTAAATATCCAACTCCAATTAATATAAGCCACAAAATAAAAATGCCGATTATAAAAAAGAAAAGATAGTTGCCATAAAAAGTAAATACTTCAAGCCCTTTGGTAGCAATAACTGCAGCGAGTGCGCCGAATACCCCAAGCGGCGCAAAGTTCATTACATAATCTACCATTTTTAAAATGATGTGCGATAATCTTTCCAATAATTTTACTAACGGTAACGCATACTCGCCAATTGCAGTTGCGGCAATGCCAAAGAAAATACTAAAAACTACAATTTGTAAAATTTCATTTGATGCCAATGCATTAAAAATACTTTTTGGAAAAACATGTTCTACAAAACTGCTTAAAGAAAACTGTGTATTTGTCATTAAATTTTTTGCTTCAGCAGTATCGGATAAATTAAGATTGATAGATGCGCCTGGTTTAAAATAATTAACTAAAATAAGCCCGATAAAAAGACTTACTAAAGATGCTGAAACAAACCACAGCAACGCTTTTCCGCCGATTCGCCCGACAGTTTTTAAATCGCCCAGCTTTGCAATACCCACCACTAAAATAGAAAACACCAGCGGTGCAATAATCATTTGAACCAAACGTAAAAAAATAGTAGTAAGTAAATTCATATCAACCGCAAAAGATGCAATAAAACTTTCAGATGCATTTTCATGAACAATATATCCCAGCACACATCCGGCAAGCATTGCAATGAGGATGTAAATGGTAAGTTTATTTTTATTGGAAGCAGCAGCAGCCATTCTATTCATATAATTTTTGCAATATAATTTAAAATGTGTACTAACTTCTGTTTAAAAAATATATAAGCGTTTATCAATTTTAAAAATTAATTGTTTACTTTACCGTTTTATATTTTTAAACAAAATAATTTTAATACATGCGTTTATTTGTAACCAAGCCAATAAATGTTTTAATGGCTGAAGCGAGTGATTCCGGCAATACACTTAAAAGAACATTGGGCGCGGGAAATTTAGTTGCACTTGGAATAGGCGCAATTATTGGCGCCGGGCTTTTTGTAAGAACCGCTGATGCGGCTGCACAAAATGCCGGCCCATCGGTGGTAATTGGTTTTATAATTGCATCCATCGGTTGTGCATTTGCCGGTTTATGTTATGCAGAATTTGCATCAATGATTCCAATTGCAGGAAGCGCTTACACTTATTCTTATGCAACGATGGGCGAATTTATTGCATGGATCATCGGATGGGATTTGGTTTTGGAATATGCCGTGGGCGCAGCAACAGTTGCCATAAGCTGGAGCCAGTATTTTAATAAGCTGCTTGAAATTTTTGGATTGCGAGTCCCTTATGAATGGTGCCATTCTCCGTTTGAAAAGTTACATGATGCAGCAGGGCATGTAACCAATCAGGGCATTATGAATATTCCTGCTTTATGCATTGTTTTTATACTAACACTTTTATTGATAAGAGGAATGCAGGAATCGGCTTTGGTAAATGCCATCATTGTGGTTTTAAAAGTTGCTATTGTAATTGTGGTAATTTGTTTTGGATGGGAATACATCCGGCCCGAAAATCATACGCCTTTTATTCCTGCAAATTCTACTTATGTTGATCCGCAAGGAGTAGCGCATCATTTTGGCGGACTGCTCGGAATATTAGGAGCGGCGGGAGTTGTGTTCTTTGCTTTCATTGGTTTTGATGCTGTTTCCACGGCGGCGCAGGAAACAAAAAATCCAAAACGCGATATGCCAATTGGTATCTTAGGATCATTAATAATTTGTACCATTCTTTATATTCTTTTTTCTTATGTGCTGACGGGTGTAGCATCCGTGCATGATTTCAGAACGCAGGGAAAAGAAGCGTCTGTGGTATATGCCATCGAGCACATGAGTGGCTCAATGATAGGCGGAGTGTGGGTTCCAGCGTATAAGTGGCTAAGCGATCTGGTAACGATAGCCATTTTGTTAGGATTTTCCTCTGTGATATTGGTAATGCTCATGGGCCAGTCAAGAGTATTTTATTCTATGAGCAAAGATGGATTAGTACCACCCGTGTTTTCAAAAGTTCATCCAAAATTTAAAACACCTTATAAATCCAACTGGATATTTTTAATATTGGTGGGAGCTTTTTCTGCATTCATTCCTGAAGATATTGTGGGAGACATGACAAGCATCGGAACTTTATTCGCATTTATGCTCGTATGTGCCGGTGTGTGGATCATGCGTAAAAAACATCCTGATATCAAAAGAGGTTTCAGGGTTCCGGCAGTGGGCCTGGTTTCTATCCTGGGAATTTTGGTATGCGGCGCTATGGTATTCGGGCTGGGATGGACCAACTGGGCAAGGCTTATCGGTTGGTTGCTCATCGGGTTTATTATTTATTTTAGTTACAGTCGTTTTCATAGTAAAGTGCGTCATCCAGATGAATATCCGCCGGGAACAAGTCCACATGCAGTTCCTGAAGAAGTGCCGCCATTAATATAATTGGTTACTATAACGGTAACGCATATACCCAGTTTTAGCAATATTAGTTAAACCTAACTGGTTTCCAAAAACCTGTTAGGTCTCCCAAGACATCTTAATCCACAATTCAAGATAAAAATTACAAACGTCTTATTCGTGCACCTGGGTGTCGCGGGCAAGTTCGTGGCAATTATTATTTCCAGAGCAAACGATTGCACAACTTCCCTTCTCAAAATTGTTTAAAAATAGCGCAATCGTTTGCGTTGCTTTTTCAATCGTTTGCGTAACTAAATTTTGCTTCCGGCAGCTTTCATCATGCATCATTTTAAAAAAATTAATGTCAATTTGGTGATAACATTTTGTTAACAGAACGATTTCAACCCGAATGTTTCACTACCTGAAAAAATGAAATTTTAATTCACTTAAAAATTATGAATTAAAAAAAAAAAATGGTTTTGCAGTTATTAATTTTTTTTTTTAAACGAACAAGCAAATGAAAAAAGCGACATTACTTCATTACAGTTTTTGCATGATGGCTTTCCTTTTTTTATCAGCAACCTGTATGGCGCAGCAACGAACGATTAGCGGCGTAGTACGCGATGCAAAGAACAATCTCTTGGAAGGCGCAACAATTTCTGTAAAGAGCATTAAAAAAAATACCATCACAAAAGCAGATGGTAAATTTGAATTAACGGTTCCCAATGGAAAAACAACACTTGCCATTTCATTTGTAGGTTACCAAACCAAATCGGTAACTGTGCCTGCCAATGAAAACAGTGTTTCCATAACATTGAATGAAACTTCCAATCAATTGAATGATGTGGTGATTGTGGGCGTGCAATCTCAATCAAAAAGAAAAACAACATCGGCTATCTCAACCGTTTTATCAAAGGATATTGAAAATCTTCCAGCGCCAAGTGTTGATCAATTGTTGCAGGGGCGTGTTGCAGGATTAAATGTACAGATCGGTTCTGGCGAGCCGGGTGTAGCGCCAACAATTGTTGTAAGAGGAAACACAAGAGTAAATACTAATATAGGTGACAACAATGTAGCGCAGGCTCATGCATTAAGTAGCCCGTTGTATGTTATTGATGGCGTTCCTACAAACCCCGAAGATATTTCTAATGCGTTTGATGTAACCGGTACTAATTATTTGGCAGGAATAAATATTAATGATATTGAAAGTGTAGATGTACAAAAAGATGCTGCGGCTACCGCTGCATGGGGCTCACGAGGGGCTAATGGTGTGGTTTATATCAAAACAAAAAAAGGCGCTTTGGGTAAGCCAGAGTTCAGGGTAAATATGTATGGAGGCGTTACTCAACAGCCCAATCTTTTGCAAACAGCAACGGGCGCTGCAGAAAGAAAAGAAAAATTAAATATCATTAATCAATATGCTATGCCTGGTCAATTAGCGAGCCTTCCACAAATTTTAACTGACAGCTTAAATCCTTATTTTAATAATGCTACCGACTGGCAGGGATTATTTTATAGAACAGGATCGGTACAAAATGTGGATGCAACAGTATCTGCAGCCAACGAAAATGTAAACTACAGAATAAGCGCTAACTATTATGATGAAAAAGGAATTATTGAAGATTTTGGATTTAAGCGCTACAGCATGCGTGGTAATTTTGATTTCAAAATAAGTTCCAGGTTAAACAGCCAGCTAATTGTATCCTTTGCAAAAAATGATCGCCAGCGTGGAAGAAAATATTACGGCAACAGTGATGATAACACTCCCGTAAGTGGCTCCAGTCAACCATCATCATTTTATCTGTTAACAGGTTTTGATTCTTCCAATTTTACAGGCATTTACAGCAAATTAAGAAATAAAAATATTAATGATTATTACAATGCTTCCTTTACTTTAAATTATAAAGTATTGCCGTCACTTAAGTATACTTTTCAGGGCGCAGCAAATGTTTCATCCACCAACAGAGATTATTTTCAACCATCAAATATTGATGAAGTAGCTGCAAAGAATCCTGATGCAGATGCACAACCTTCGTATGCAGAATCAGATAAAGGAACTTATTCAACTTATTTTATTTCAAACACATTAAATTTTATTAAGAAAATTGAAGCCGGTAAACACGTTCACAACTTTGCTATAACAGGCTCACAGCAATTCAATGCTGATGTTTCAAACAATAATGTAGTGTCCGGCTATAATGTTCCTTCCAATAATATACAAGTGGTAAGCGGCATTCCGCAATCAGACCTGAGTGGCCACTCAAGCTATGCTGCCGATGGATTACTTTCATTTATAGGACAGGGTCAATATGATTTTGATAATAAATATTTATTGTACGGTTCCTATCGCACCGATGCATCTTCACGTTTTGGAACAAATACAAAATGGGGATACTTTCCTGCGGGCGGTATAGGTTGGATCGTATCCGAAGAAAAATTTATGGATAAAATAAAAAATGTAATTCCATTTTTAAAGCTTCGTGGCAGCTACGGCATTTCCGGCAATCAGTCGCCCGATTTTTATGCTCCTTACAATTCTTACGGTATTCCCGGCACTTACAATGGCAGCGTGGCTATACAACCAAGCTACACTAATGGTTTAACAAAAAATAATCTTACATGGACAAAGACAGAGCAAAAAGATTTTGGAGTTGACGCACAATTATTCAACAACAGAATAACGCTCGCTTTTGATGTATATGAAAAATTATCGAAAGATGATTATTACGATTTTCAATTACCTTTTTATACAGGCTTTCAAAGTGTAAACTTCAATGCTCATGATCTTTGGGTAAGCAACCGCGGAATGGATATTACTCTTAGTACGCATAATCTTTCACCTAAAAGTCCTTTGCAATGGGATATGCAGATAACTATTTCGCATAATAAAAATGCCATTGCCAAATTACCCAATAACAACCGCACTTTTGTAATTGATGATTATTATGGCGTATCAAGAATATTTGCCGTAGGCCAGCCCATTTATGAAATGTTTCAATTAAAATACCAGGGTGTATATAATAATCAAAGTGAAATACCTTTTAATCCTATTACCGGCGTTGGCCTTACTTATTTTAAAGGTAATCACAAAGTAGTTCCCGGTGATCCTAAATGGGAAGATGTAAATAATATTGGCGATGTATGGCCCGATGAAGATAATGGCGCAGCTTATGGCGACCGTGTTCCTACCGGCGATCCTAATCCAAAATTCACCGGCGGCTGGGTAAATAATTTTTCTTATAAAAATTTTTCGTTGAGTGTGCTTAGCATATTTACATGGAAAAGAACTATTGTAAATACTTTTTTTCAACAGCAGATCAGCAATATTGTAGGAGGTTATTCAAGCAGCATAAACTCCTTTGCTTCATACCGGCTTCCTGATTTAAGCGGTATTAATTACTGGACTCCCCAAAAATTAAAAGCGGATCCAAATTATAAAGCTGATTTCCCGTCCATCAATCCATTTGGGCCAAGTTATTATCAATACATTCCAATATCAAGTCAGTTCAATGAAGATGGAAGTTATTTTAAAGTAAAAAGCATTTCATTAAGTTATGCGTTTCCTCAATCAATTATTCAAAAATTAAAAATAAAAGGACTGAGCGTTTATGGCACTGTTGACAATGTGCTTACCTTAAAAAAAGGAACGATGCCCAATCCTGAATTGGTTGATGAATTAGGAATTTATACGGGAGGTTTATATCCTACTCCTACAGAGATTACTCTTGGAGCCGATGTACAATTTTAAAATTTTAAATAAACAAAATGAACAAGCAATATTCTTTAATTAAAATAATATCACTGCTAATAGTTATTTGTTTCGCAGGAGTTTCATGTAAGAAATATATTAACCAGGCGCCGATTACATCTACTTATGGAGCTGAATTCTGGACGTCGCAACAGTCTGTAGAGCAAGCTACGCTTGCTATGTACGGCCAATTGCGTTCCAGTTTAAGAAAAGATCGTTCTTATTTTATCAATGGCGATCTGGCTTCAGGAATATTTGAAGCATCCTACCCAAATTGGTGGAACTACAGCCCTATCAGCACCCATAATCCTTACAGTGGAGGCAACTTTAATTTTTCTTATGTGCCATACCTCGAACCCTCTTTACAAAACTGGTCTCGTTTTTATCAATTGATTGCACAATGCAATTTGATTTTGCAAAATGTTCCTCAAATGTCAACTTCACTTTTTACGAGTGAAAGTATAAAGAAAGCATATTTGGGAGAAGCGCTGTTCATGCGGTCTTATGCTTATTTCTATATGATTCGTGTGTGGGGCGATCCGGTATATGTTACCAGAACATATAATGATGTTGATTATGGAAAAATTCCACCAATAGCACGCACTCCTGAAGCCACTGTTTTAGATAGTTGTATTGCAGATCTAAAAAAAGCTTCCGGTTATCTTAATTTTTCTGGTGGTGATCCTGTCCAATCAATTCGTGCTAACAAAGGAAGCGTGTATGCATTGCTCGCACATATGTATGCATGGAGGCATGATTATGCTAATGCACATAATGCATGTATGGAAGTAATCAATAATGGCGGTTATTCTCTTGAGCCAATGAATACTTATACCAATATTTGGAAAGGGCAATCTTCATCAGAAAGCATATTTGAATTATCAATGCAATACAATCCTAATGATCCTAATTTTAAAACACAATACACACAGGGCGACGATAATTCTATTAATTGGGCAGAAGCCAATTTTGATTTTTTTGGTAATACCTTTTTAAAAGGCCCGATAGTTGATAATGTAAACAGCAGTTCATGGATTTCTTTATCGGGTGGTTTTGTTGATCAATTTTTTGATACAACAAATGATGCACGTTATAAAGCCATTTTAAAATCAGTACCGGCTGCAAACAGCGACCCTGCGGGCTACCTGATGTTGAAATACAGCAATTTTAATTATCAGCAGCCTGACTCCAAATCATATCCTTATATCAATAACAATTTAGTCTTGTTCCGCCTGTCGGATATTATTTTATTAGATGCAGAAGCATTGGCTTCTACCGGAGACCTTGAAGGAGCAAGAACTGATTTAGCCAAAACAGAAGACAGGGCAGGCATTACAGAATATCAAAACCCAACCAACCAGTACGACATGCTCGATGAAGTGGTAATAGAAAGAGGTCGGGAATTAATAGGTGAAGGCTGGTGGTTTTATGATCTTATCCGCACTGAACCCACTCAGGGATGGCTCGAATATGTAGGCTATCAAAGCGACAGGGTAAGCCCGGCCAACAAAGGATATTACTGGCCGCTTGATATGGGAACACTTTTTCCGCAGGATAATTTATTGACCCAAAATACATGGTGGGCAACCCATAAATAAATTATTCAATAGATTAAAATAAATTTTTTTAAAATAATTAAAATGAAAAAAATATTATTAAATACAATTCTTTTTTTAATGGTGATAATAGTTTTTGCAGCATGCAAAAAAAATTATATAACCGGTGGAACACCACAAGATGTAAACAGGTATAAAAACATGACCACTTATGATGTGCTTGCAGCAAATCCCTTGTATGATACTTTGGTGCAAATAATAGATGCT
>JAICZH010000005.1 GCA_025933775.1 Chitinophagaceae bacterium | reverse complement strand
TCATTGTATGTAGATGAAAAAAAAGAATTGCCCGATAGCGAAAAATATATTTCCACTTTCGATCAATCATCTATCAAAACAGTTGGCGCAAAAAATCTCGATAAAGAAGCGATGATTGCAAACTCTAATGCACAACCGCAATATGTTTTTACAGATGAAAGCGGAAAGGTTATTAAAAATTCCGGAGGCTACGATCCCGATGTGCAGCGGTTTATTTCTATATTGAATGAAGTAAAAGCAGAAAATAAAAAAAGATTCCCGTAAAAATGTTGAACCACATGGACACATAAGAAACACATAGACTATGTGTTTTCTATGTACCTATGATTGTATGCGGTTCGGAATTATGTTTTATTTTTTATGATGACATTGAAGATAAAAAATTTAAACAGCTTACGATTTCCTAAACAACCATTTACTCATCTCTTTAAAAGTTACTCTTTTGCCGTATAATAAAATACCGGTGCGATAAATTTTTGCAGCAAGCATTGTGGTTAAAATAAAACCCACTACTAATAATAGCATGGAAACTATAATTTGCCATGCCGGTACGCTGCCCGATGGTATTCGTGCCATCATTACAATGGGCGATGAAAGCGGAATGATGCTTCCCCACACAGAAAGCGGTGCATCAGGTTTTCCGGCGGCAGTTGTCATAATTACAAATGATAAAATGATGGGCATCGTTATCGGAAGCATTAATGATTGCGCCTCCTGCGGGTCTTCATTTACAACACTGCCCACGGCTGCAAATAAAGATGCATAAAATAAATATCCTCCAAGAAAATAAAATAAAAAGCATGGAAGTATCAATCCCCAATTGGCTCCTAAAAATGTATTTTTAGTATTGATAAAATTCATAGCAGCTGTATTATTTGCAGCCGGAGACATAGATGCGCCAACGGTTTGCACGTGTTGCAATGCATCCTGCGAAATGAAAGAAGACGCAATGGAAGTAAGCCCTACAATTAATACAACCCATATCAGCAATTGCGTAATGCCAACCGCTGCGATACCAATAATTTTTCCCATCATCAATTGAAAAGGTTTTACGGAACTGATGATCACTTCTGCAATCCGGCTCATCTTTTCTTCCATGACGCCACGCATTACTGCTGCGCCATAAATGAATAATGTTATATAAATTAAAATGCCGCTGCCAAAACCAATTACCGACGATAAGCCCGAATTTGATTGCTCGGTTTTGTTTCCTTGTTTTATCACCGTACTGAATTTATACAATTGGGCTTCGTCAATATTATTAATAGAATCCAATACTTTTTTATTAATATTATTTTCAAGAAATGCTTTATTGCGAATGGCAGTATTAATTTGGTCTTTCACTTTTTCTTCTGCATCAACTCCTAATTGTTTGTTTGATATTAATGAAATAGAATCATTTGAAGAATTAAATTTTTCAGGAATAAATAAAAAAGCTGAATAACCTTTTTCTTTAAAATTATTCGCATTTACACCAGATGGAAATTCATACGTAATTATTTTATCGCTCTGAAAACTGTTTTTAAAAATACCATTGTTATCAACTACGGCAATTTTTTGCGACTCGGTGCTTTTTATTGAAAAGTAGGCGGATGCTGCAATGAAGCCAATAAAAAATAACGGAAGTAAAATAGTAGAAAGAATAAAAGTTCTGTTGCGCACTCTTGTAAAATATTCTCTTTTTATAACAAGCCATATTTTATTCATCGTTTGTTGGTTGATTGGTTGATTGGTTAATTAGGCTGGCAACAATGGAATTCTTATTTGTTTTTCTGCAGTCTCCAAAAGTGAACAAGCACACACCAGGTTCTTCAAAGTAATTCATAAATGATGTTTATAAATAAAGATAATGAAAGAACTAATGCAGGTTTGATAGGCACTGAAATTTTTTGTTTTATAAAACTTTAGAAAAAGAAAAGTAAATTTGGAAAAAGAAAGTTATGAAAGCTGCATCAATAGAAAATCAAATAAGTATCCTTTTAATATAATTTATCTTGTCTACGAAAAAGCTTTAATAAGAGCATAATTTTTTTTTCTCTAATTTCAATGCATGTTAGTCAAAACTTTCGGCAGCGCTGTTTATGGAGTGGAAGCTATTACCATTACTGTTGAAGTAAATGTGAGTAGCGGGAAATTTACCACCATTGTTGGGCTTGCTGATAATGCCGTAAAAGAAAGTGTGGAACGAATGGAAAGTGCGATTAAATCTAACGGTTATCATTATCCCAGAACTAAAGTTGTTATTAATTTAGCTCCTGCAGATATTAAAAAAAGCGGAACTGCATTTGATCTTCCTATCGCGATTGGAACATTGGCTGCAAGTGAACAATTAAAAAATTATGAGAAGCTTTCTGATTATGTAATCATGGGCGAGCTTAGTTTGGATGGCGCCGTGAGACCGATAAAAGGTGCATTGCCAATAGCCATTCAGGCACGCAAAGAAAAATTTAAAGGCCTTATACTTCCGAAAGAAAATGCACGTGAAGCAGCAATGGTTAATAATCTCAATGTATATGGGGTTGGCCATATCAGCGAAGTGATTGATTTTTTTATTGATGAAAATTCTATAAAGCCAACTGTTGTAAATACACGTGAAGAATTTGCTAATGCACAAAGTGATTTTGAAATAGATTTTTGTGATGTAAAAGGCCAGGAAAATATTAAACGTGCTTTGGAGATTGCAGCAGCGGGCGGGCATAATGCTATTTTGATTGGTCCGCCGGGGGCCGGCAAAACCATGCTGGCAAAGCGTTTGCCAACTATACTTCCACCGCTCACTTTATTAGAAGCATTGGAAACAACAAAAATTCATAGTGTTGCCGGCAAGCTTCCGGTGGATGCAACTTTAATTTCAAAACGCCCTTTTCGCTCGCCGCATCATACTATTTCTGATGTGGCTTTGGTAGGCGGCGGCGGATTGCCACAGCCGGGAGAAATTTCTTTGGCACATAATGGCGTTTTATTTTTAGATGAATTACCTGAGTTTAAAAGAACAGTTTTAGAAGTAATGCGCCAACCGATGGAAGAAAGAAAGGTTACTATTTCAAGAGCAAAAGTTGCATTGGATTTTCCTTCGAGCTTTATGTTGATTGCTTCTATGAATCCCTGCCCGTGCGGCTTTTATAATCATCCAGAAAAAGAATGCACTTGCCCGCCCGGCGCAGTTCAAAAATATTTAAATAAAATTTCCGGACCTTTATTAGACAGAATTGATTTGCATGTAGAAGTAACTCCTGTTGCATTCAGCGAACTTTCATCAACACAAAATTTTGAAAAGAGTGAAACGATTCGCGAAAGAGTTATGAAAGCAAGAGAACGGCAGGCAGAGCGATATAAAAATAATCCGGGCATTTATTGCAATGCTCAAATAAGCAGTAAAATGCTGAAAGAAATTTGTGTGATAACGCAGGTTGGTTCTAATCTTTTAAAAATTGCTATGGAAAAATTAAATCTTTCAGCCCGCGCTTACGATCGTATTTTAAAAGTAAGCAGAACTATTGCAGACCTTGCAGGAAGTGATGATATAAAACCAGAGCATCTCGCAGAAGCTATTCAATACAGGAGTTTGGACAGAGAAGGTTGGGCGGGATGAATACATTATTCAACTCTAAACTCTTTTTCCGAAATTTGCAAATTCAATTTATTAAATGAAATTATTACTTCAATATTTAAAACCTTATAAAAGATTATTTCTGTTTGCATTGTTTCTTGCAGCAGTTAATCAAGTGTTTTCTTTATTTGCTCCGATGATTCTCGGAGGCGTTATGAATCAATTTGCAATTCATCCTCACGAATTTTTATTAAACAAGGGGACTGTAAGTATTCACAGGACAGAACATGAATTTTTTTTTGGCAAGGGAAGTTATCCAAATCTTTTCAAATATTTCTTTGGTAAAGATGTAATGCATGGATTATTATTTTATCTGATGTTATTAATTGGCACCGCGATGGTAAGTCGTATTGCAAAAGCATTCCAGGACTATTTTGGAAATGTATTGGTTCAGAAATTCGGCGCTACTATTTTTACCGATGGACTGAAACATAGTATGAGCCTGCCTTATCAGGATTTTGAAGATCAGCGTAGCGGCGAAACTTTATCAATACTAACGAAAGTAAGAAGTGATACCGAGAAGTTTATTACAAGCTTTATTAATATACTATTCATCATTTTTGTAAACCTGGTTTTTATTTCGATATACGCATTCAGTATCCATTGGGTTATAATGCCGGTATATGTTGTGGGAATTTTTTTAATTGCTATTGTTACTAATTTTTTAAGCAAAAGAATTAAAGGAATACAAAAAAGAATTGTTAATGAAACTAATGCTTTAGCAGGTTCTACAACAGAATCTTTAAGAAATATTGAATTAGTAAAAAGTCTTGGACTAACTGAACAGGAAGTAATACGGCTAAATAATAATACATTTAAAATATTAGGTCTTGAATTACGAAAAGTAAAGAGCATTCGCACTTTAAGTTTTATACAAGGCACAATGGTTAATTTCTTACAACAGTTGATTACCCTCACTCTTTTATGGCTTGTTTTTGGAAATCATTTAAATCCTGGCCAATATTTGTCTTTTACTTTTTACGGTTTCTTTTTATTCGGCCCGATGCAGGAAGTAGGTAATGTAATTATTTCTTATCGCGAAGCAGAAGCATCAATGAATAATTTTCATGAGTTGATGCAAAAGAAGCCAGATGCAAAGCCGGTGAATCCTATAAATATCCACGCTGTGGAAGAACTCGAATTTCGTAATGTAAAATTTAAATATCAATCAGCACAGCAACCTGCATTGCACGATATAAGTTTTGATGTAAAAAAAGGAGAAACCATTGCATTTGTCGGCCCTTCTGGTTCCGGTAAAACAACATTGGTAAAATTATTAGTTGGATTATACATTCCGCAACAAGGTAAAATTTTGTATAATAAAATTGATCGTGAAAATATTGACTTCGATTCATTGAGAACGCAAATAGGCTTTGTAACACAGGACACGCAACTATTTGCAGGAACTATAAAAGAAAATTTACTTTTTGTAAATCCTTTTGCAACCGATGAAGAAATTTTAGATGCGCTAAAAAAAGCATCATGTAATACATTATTGGCCCGTGCTGATAAAGGCATTAATACATTGATTGGCGAAGGCGGCGTAAAAGTTTCCGGCGGAGAAAAACAACGCTTATCTATTGCAAGAGCATTACTTCGCCATCCGCATTTATTAATTTTTGATGAAGCAACATCTTCGCTCGATTCATTAACCGAAGAAGAAATTACGAATACTATAAAAAATGTTTCTTCTAAAAAAGAACAGATTACTATTTTAATTGCACATCGTTTAAGCACTATTATGCATGCCGATAAAATTTATGTTTTGGAGAAAGGTGAAGTAATTGAAACCGGCACGCATGAAAACCTCATCGGGCAAATGGGATTATATTATGCCATGTGGCGTCAACAAATCGGCGAAAGAAAAAAAGTAACATTATCTCCAATTAGCCAATTAGCTAATTGAATACATTTATAATATGATGGAAGATGATAAGCAGCCAAAGCCAAATTATTTGTGGAGCTTGTTCACGATGCGATGCCCAAGGTGCCGCCGTGGCGATATGTTTAAAAGTAATAATGCTTATAAAAAATTAAGCCTTCACAATATTTTAGATATGCATGATGAATGCCCCATTTGTCATCAGAAATTTGATTTGGAACCTGGCTTTTGGTATGGTACAGGTTATGTGAGCTATGGACTTGTATTAATTTTTTCTGCAATTACATTTGCCCTCTGGTGCTTAATTGTAGGCATTTCTATGAATGATAACCGCGTATTTTGGTGGCTGCTTTTTAATGGTGTTGTTGTAATTATTTTACAACCGTGGTTCATGCGGTTCAGCAGAGTTGTGTATCTTAATTTCTTTGTTAAGTATAATAAGAATTATGATAAGGAAAAAGGAAAAACTTTTGATTATTGATTAAGATTAAAAATTTTTTGCAAACTATTCCATAACTGTTTTTTTAATTCTTTATTTTTTTGAAGATCGTCAAATGATGGACTGATTAAATATAATTGTTCCTGAAAATTTTGTATTTGAAAAAAGGGAATGGTAAAAGGAAGTTGGAATTCATCTGCAGCAATTCCAAATAATAAAATTTTTTTTGGCTGCAACTGTACGGTAAGATCAAGGTAAGAAAAATGATTTTTATAAAAATTTATAAATCCAATATCAGCCATCGTTAAGTTGCATGCGCTTAAAAGATCATTTAAAAATTTCATTTGGTTATCGCCCAAAAAATTATTTTTATTATCATTTGCAATAAAAATTATTTTTTTTTCATTACTTCCTAAAAAATTAATTTCAGATTTTTCAGTAATCTTTTTGTCAACTTTATTTTGATTTACATCTACCAGATAATTTTTAAATAAAGACTGATATAAAGAACTTGTTAATTGAATATTGTCTAAACTCATAATTAAATTTACCTCCTCTTTTTTTCGTTTCTTTGCAGCAAATTTAAATGATATGATTGCATCAGCTGATTTTAATATTACTCAGGTAGAAAGGAGCAAATTACATTCATTGTCGCTGGAAAATATTCCTTTTGGAAAATATTTTACTGATCACATGCTCGAGGCCGACTATGAAAATGGCGAATGGAAAAATGTAGAAATAAAGCCTTATCAACCTTTAGTGCTTTCACCATCATTAGCAGCTTTGCATTATGGCCAGGCAATTTTTGAAGGAGTAAAAGCTTATAAAAATACAAAGGGTGAAGCCCGGCTATTTAGGCCCGCAGATAATTTCAAGCGTTTCAATATTTCTGCCGAAAGAATGGAAATGCCAAAGATCACTGAAGAAATTTTTATTGAAGGAATGAAGCAGTTGGTGAAGCTTGATGCAAATTGGATTCCTGATAAACACGATCATTCTTTATACATCAGGCCTTTAATGTTTGCCAGCGATGAAATGATTGGCGTAAAACCGAGCGGCAAATATAAGTTTCTTATCATGCTAAGCCCAACCGGCCCATATTACAGCGCTCCCATGCGCATTTATGTGGAAGAAAAATATGTAAGAGCCGTTGAAGGCGGAGTGGGTTATGCAAAAAATGCGGGCAATTATGGCGCTGCAATGTATCCCTCTGCAGAAGCAAAAAGAAAAGGCTACGATCAGGTATTATGGATGGATGCAAAAGAACACAAGTATGTGCAGGAATGTGGAACGATGAATATTTTTTTTATTATCGGAAACAAAGCATTAACGCCCGGTTTAGATTCAGGAACTATTTTAGATGGCGTAACAAGAGATAGTGTGATACAACTTTTGAAAGAAAAAAATTTTATGGTAGAAGAAAGAAATATAAGCATTGATGAATTG
Source organism: Chitinophagaceae bacterium (assembly GCA_025933775.1). Taxonomy (GTDB): domain Bacteria; phylum Bacteroidota; class Bacteroidia; order Chitinophagales; family Chitinophagaceae; genus Ginsengibacter. Next base: position 46,073 of record JAICZH010000005.1, on the reverse strand, counting down.
GTTGCAGCATATAAAGAAGAAAAACTTTTAGAAGTATTTGGAACCGGCACGGCAGCTACCATTTCTAAAATTAAAGAATTAAAATATAAAGATTTCATAATGGAATTTGATGTAGAGCGATGGAAAATTGCTCCTGAAATAAAAAAACGCATGAGCGCCATTAAAGAAGGAAGAGAAGATGATAAATACAATTGGTTGGTTAAAGTATAAAACTTAAAACATAAGCAATAGATTCTTTACTCTATTGTACTTCAAATAATTTTGGAATTTCACAAAGCTGCGCTTACCTTTGCCGTCCTAAAAAATTAAGGTTAAAAAAAGTAATGCCTACAATTCAACAATTAGTAAGAAAGGGAAGAACAATCATAAGATCAAAAAGTAAATCAAGGGCTTTGGATAGCTGCCCGCAACGTCGCGGCGTATGCACCCGGGTTTATACCACCACTCCCAAAAAACCCAACTCTGCATTGCGCAAAGTTGCTAAAGTAAGGCTTACTAATAAAGTGGAAGTAATTGCTTATATTCCGGGCGAAGGACATAATTTACAGGAACACTCTATCGTGCTTATTCGTGGCGGAAGAGTGAAAGACTTGCCTGGCGTGCGTTATCACATTGTAAGAGGCAGCCTTGATACTGCGGGCGTGAAAGACCGCAAGCAAAGCCGTTCCAAATACGGAACTAAAAAAGAGAAAGCAAAAAAGTAAATAAGTAAATAGAATAACTTATTAACTAATAAACTAATTAAACGAACAAATGCGCAAAGCACAAGCAAAAAAATTACCATTAGCTCCTGATCCAAAATTTCAGGACAAATTGGTTACCCGTTTTGTAAATAATTTAATGTGGCAGGGCAAAAAAAGCGGTGCCTATAATATTTTTTATGAAGCCCTTGAAAAAGTAAATAAAATTTCCGGTGAAAATGGATATGAAATCTGGAAGAAAGCTTTAGCCAATGTAACGCCTGGCGTAGAAGTAAAAAGCCGCAGAATAGGCGGGGCCACATTTCAAATTCCATCTGAAGTAAGGCCTGATAGAAAAATTTCATTAAGCATCAAATGGCTTATTAAATACAGCAGAGATAGAAATGGCCGCAGCATGGCTGAAAAATTGGCTAATGAAATTGTGGCTGCAAGCAAAGGCGAAGGCGCCGCATATAAAAAGAAAGAAGATACCCACCGCATGGCAGATGCTAATAAAGCCTTTGCTCATTTTAAAATATAATTTTACCACCAAAATAAACAAGTAAACCCTTCTTGATCCGAAGGGTTTTTTTATGATTTCATATTAATATTAATATTCAATTTCATTACTTATTATAACAATAATATTTGTAACTTTGCGCCTCCAAAAAGTTTTATCAAAATAAATAATAAATAAAAATAAATAAAAGGCTATGGCCGACTTAAGATTTCAAAGAAACTTTGGTATTGCCGCTCATATTGATGCAGGCAAAACCACTACCACAGAGCGTATTCTGTATTACACGGGCGTTAATCATAAAATAGGTGAAGTGCATGATGGCGCTGCAACAATGGACTGGATGGCGCAAGAGCAGGAAAGAGGTATTACCATTACTTCTGCTGCTACTACCTGTTTCTGGAATTTTCCCACCGTGCAGGGTGCAAAAACGCCGGATACCAAATTGTATAAATTCAATATTATTGATACGCCCGGCCACGTTGATTTTACAGTAGAAGTGGAACGCTCGCTGCGCGTGCTCGATGGCTTACTTGCCTTGTTTTGTGCAGTGAGCGGTGTGGAACCCCAGAGTGAAACTGTTTGGCGCCAAGCCAATCGTTATAAAGTTCCGCGCATTGGATTTGTAAATAAAATGGATCGTGCCGGCGCCGATTTTTTAAATGTGGTAAAGCAGGTAAAAGAAATGCTGGGCGCTAAAGCAGTGCCCTTACAATTACCCATTGGCGCTGAAGATAATTTTAAAGGCGTGGTTGATCTTATAACCATGAAAGGAATTATTTGGGATGATGCTACGCAAGGAATGACATATAAAGAAGTTCCGATTCCTGAAGATATGGCTGAAGAAGTTGCTGAATGGAGGCAACATCTCATTGAAGCAGTTGCCGATTATGATCATGCATTGCTTGAGAAATTTTTTGATGATCCTAACACCATCACCGAAGATGAAATTCACGAAGCGATTCGCAAAGCAACTATTGATATTTCAATAATACCGATGATGTGCGGCTCTTCTTTTAAAAATAAAGGAGTGCAGACTGCCCTCGATGCCATTGTACGTTACCTTCCGGGGCCAAAAGATATTGAATCAGTAAAAGGTATTAATCCAGATACTGGTGAAGAAATTGAGCGCCACCCCGATGCTAAAGAACCCTTTGCTGCTTTGGCTTTCAAGATTATGACCGATCCTTTTGTAGGAAGACTTGCATTCTTCAGAGCTTATTCCGGCCATCTTGATTCAGGCTCTTATGTGTTGAATACAAGAACAGGAAAAAAAGAAAGAATTTCAAGAATTATGCAAATGCATGCCAATAAACAAAACCCCGTTGATTTTATTGAAGCTGGCGATATTGGTGCAGCAGTTGGTTTTAAAGATATTAAAACAGGAGATACACTTTGCAGTGAAGACCATCCAATTGTATTGGAAGCAATGACGTTCCCGGAACCAGTAATTTCAGTAGCTGTAGAACCTAAAACACAGGCCGATGTTGATAAAATGGGACTTGCCATTGCAAAATTAGTTGAAGAAGATCCTACGTTAAGAGTAAAGACTGATGAAGAAACAGGGCAAACAATTTTAAGCGGAATGGGAGAGCTTCATCTTGAAATTATTGTAGATAGAATGAAGCGGGAATTTAAAGTGGAAATAAACCAGGGCGCTCCCCAGGTTGCCTATAAAGAAGCATTTAAGCAAACTATTGAGCATCGGGAAGTATTGAAAAAACAAACCGGTGGCCGAGGTAAATTTGCCGATATCGTTTTCGAAATTGGCCCTGCCGATGAAGAATTTTTGAAAGAAGAAAAAGGCAATTTTCAATTTGTAAATTCATTATTTGGCGGTTCTATTCCAAAAGAATTTGTGCCTGCCATACAGAAAGGTTTTGAAACTGCAATGGTAACAGGGGTTTTAGCGGGTTACCCAATGGAAAATATGAAGGTAAGAGTGTTTGATGGATCATTTCACCAGGTGGACTCTGATTCGATGTCGTTTGAACTTTGCGCCAAGCAAGGTTATCGCGAATCTGCACGAAAAGCAAAACCGGTATTACTTGAGCCGATTATGAAAATAGAAGTGCTCACACCGGATCAATATATGGGTGATGTAACCGGTGATCTCAATCGCCGTCGTGGTATGCTGGAAGGAATGGATAGCAAACATGGCGTACAGGTAATAAAAGCAAAAGTTCCATTGAGTGAAATGTTTGGTTATGTTACTCAGCTTCGTTCATTAACTAGTGGCCGTGCTACCTCTACGATGGAGTTCAGTCATTATTCACCAGCGCCTAATAACATCGCTGAAGAAGTAATTGCAAAGCAAAAAGGAAAAGTGAAAGTAGAAGAATAATAATTTTTTAAATCTTTTAATAGCAGTCATTTAATGACTGCTATTTTTGTTTAACTATTGGATTGCTCAATAGCTAAAAAAACTCATAAATTGGATTTGTTTCTGAATTAGATATACCATAAATAACTGGCCGCTTGTTGGGATTTTAACTTTAAAGCCAAATTTTCAATGACTAAAGTTTTTTCAACAAACTGTTTTTGGTTTATATAAGTGAAATAAAACTCATTCATTCTTATTATTTTTTATCCCTCCTTTAGTTATTTATAACTTATGGCATTAAATATGTAAAACAAATTTGATAAAAACTAAATACCTTTATTGATATTAAATAAAAAAATATGGAGAATAAAAAACCTAAAATTTTGATTTGCGAAGATGATCCCAATTTGGGAATGGTCTTAAAAAATTATTTAGAGCTTAACGATTATGATGTAGTATTAGAAAGAGATGGCAGGCTTGGCCTTGCTGCTTTTCAGCGTGAAAAATTTGATATTTGCCTGCTCGATGTAATGATGCCGCATATGGATGGTTTTACCGTGGCAGAAGAAATAAGAAATGTAGATCCTGACATGCCTTTATTTTTTCTTTCTGCAAAAACTATGAAGGATGATATTATAAAAGGATATAAATTAGGTGCAGATGATTATATAACCAAGCCGTTTGACAGTGATGTGTTACTGCATAAAATAAAAGCGATTTTAAAACGCAATGAAGAATTGCATCGTGAAGAAGCCAATGCAGAATATGATTTGGGAAAATATCATTTCAACCCGAGGCTGCGCCAGTTGGGCGTTGGCAAAGATGTACAAACATTATCTCCCAAAGAAAATGAATTGCTTAAAATGCTTTGTGAGTATAAAAATGATTTGCTACCAAGAGAAACAGCGTTGAAAAAAATATGGGGAAGCGATACGTATTTCAACGGGCGCAGCATGGATGTGTATATTGCTAAGCTTCGCAAATATTTAAAAAATGATTCGAGTATTGAAATTGTAAATATTCATGGAAACGGCTTCAGGCTTGTGGTGCAGGAATAGCCTCTCCAGAGGAGAGGAAAAAAATTATTTATTCAAAAGTAAGACCGCAGCTACAATGCCTGCAGTTTCTGTTCTTAATCTCGTTGCTCCAAGGCTCACCGGATTAAAATTATTTTTTACGGCAGCATCAATTTCATCTTTGGTAAAATCCCCTTCAGGGCCTATTAATATTATTGAATCATCTTTAAATACTTCATCACTTAATTGTTTTTTTTGCTTATCAGCACAATGAGCAATGTATTTATTTTGGTAATTTTTTTTTATTATTTCTTCAAATTTTATTGGCTCCTGCAGTTCGGGAAGCCACTGCTGTTGCGATTGCAGCATTGCGCTTACCAAAATATTTTTCATTCTATCGAAACGAAAGTTTTGCTTTTCAGTTCGGTGACAAATGAGCGGAATTATTTCAGCAACTCCTATTTCAGTAGCTTTTTCCAAAAACCATTCGAAGCGATTATTATTTTTAAGAAGAGAAATTGCGATGGAGGTTCTATTATTTTTTTTTGGAAAAAAATCTTTTTTTATAATTGTTACTTCAGTTTTCTTTTTATTGGCAGAAACAATGGAAGCAAAAAGCGTTTGTCCTTTACCGTTAGTAATAAATAAATTTTCATTTTCCTTCATGCGCAATACCTGCACAATGTGTTTTGAAGTTTCTTCATTCAAAAAAAATTTATCGGTGTTGGGTAAATTTTCTTCATAAAAAAAAGGTACTTGCATCAAATAAATTTATTGAAACCTTAATAAAGATTTTTAAAATGGCGCTTCTTCGTCAAACTCACCTTCATTCATTTTGCTTCCTTTTTGAATATATAATTTTGCGCCATCGCCATCTGCATCTTTTACAGGTTTCCAATTGCCGCCCTGCGGAAGGCTTTTATTAAAATCATCTCCGTCATCTTCTACAAATTTTTGTATATGAAGCAATGCTTTTAGTTTAATTGTATCCAACTGGCCATTACGATGTTTTGCAATGCGCACATGCGTTTCGCCCTTGTTGCTTTCGCCCATTTCATTGGCAGTGATGTCGTAATATTCAGGACGATATAAAAACATTACCAGGTCTGCATCTTGCTCAATGGCACCCGATTCACGCAAGTCACTTAGCTGTGGCATTTTATTTCCTTCTTTTCTTTTTTCAACCTCACGGCTAAGCTGGCTTAATGCAATGATGGGAATTTGTAATTCTTTTGCAAGCCCTTTTAAATCTCTTGAAATGCGGCTGATTTCCTGCTCGCGGTTACTGTTGCGGTTTTCGCCGGCGCCACTCATGAGTTGTAAATAATCAATAATAATGAGGCCTACATTATGTTTATTTTTTAATCGCCGGCATTTTGCCCTTAATTCAAAAATATTTAAAGCGGCTGTATCATCAATATGAATGGGCGCCGATGCCAGCCTTTCAATTCCTTTTTTATACAATTGTTTCATCTCATGTTCTTCTAATCTTCCTCTTGCAATTTTTTCAAGCCATATTTCACTTTCGGCGCTAAGAATTCTCTGCACCAGTTGCCCGGCGCTCATTTCGAGCGAAAAGAAACCGACTGTTGTAGGCTTGGTGGGGTGAAGCGCAGCATTGCGTGCAAGGTTAAGCGCAAATGCAGTTTTACCAACTGAAGGGCGCGCCGCCAGCACAATCAAATCCGATGGTTGCCATCCATAAGTTATGTGATCCAATACATGAAAACCGGTGGGCACACCGGTAATTTCATCTTGCCGGGTGCGAAGGTCTTCAATTCGTTGAATAGTTTTTACCAAAACAGTATCAATGCTTGCATAATCTTTGCGGAGATGGTTGTTGGTAATTTCAAAAAGTTTTGTTTCGGCATCATCAAGCAAATCAAAAACATCTGTGCTATCTTCATAAGCATCACCAATAATTTCACCGCTTATTCTTATCAGCTCTCTTTGAATAAACTTTTGTAATACAATCCTGGCGTGAGTTTCAATGTTGGCAGATGAAACCACTGAATTTGTAAGTTTGGTTACATAAAAAGGGCCGCCTACAAAATCAATCTCTTCCCGGAACTTCAATTCTTCTACAACAGTTAATAAATCAATTGGAGAATTTTTTTGCTGAAGCCCTTGCATGGCGCGGAAAATTCGCTGATTGGCCTCTACATAAAAACATTCAGGTTTTAAAATTTCAATGATTACATCAAAAGCATTTTTTTCGAGCATAATGGCACCAAGCACTGCTTCTTCCAAATCTTTTGCCTGCGGCGGAACTTTGCCAAACATCATTGTGCCCAATTCGAGAGAGCCATTTTTTCTCCTTGCCTTTCTTTCTTTGTTAAGGTTAGTAAGATCCATGTTTAAAAAAGCATTTAGTAGTAAGTTTAAAAATCAATTAAAAGAATATTTCTCTAAAAAGTTAGGGCGGCAAGTTTAAGTACAAAAACCTGTTTAAAGAAATTGTTAAGGGCTTAAATTTATACCACATCAATTCACATTACATTCACAAAAAAACCAAACCTATTCTATAATAAAGCGTTTGTTTCCCACAATTTAAATTATTTTTCCGTTCTTTATTGATGTTTATTCACATATTGCTGTGCAGAAAGAAATAAGCCATTTTTATAAGATAACTTCTATAAATTTTTTAAATAATTTACGCAAATTTTACGAAATTCTTACCTGAAAAAATTCCATTTTACCTAAAACCCTTATGCAATAAGCTTTTTAAAAAAAATGAGAAAAATTTCTTAACCTCATCTTTCTTATTTTTGATTTTTTAAAAAAGAAAAAAAATTACACTTAAAAAAATACATGAAGATTAGTTACAATTGGCTTAAAGATTATTTGCCTGAAGATGCAATAACTACAAACGTTAGTAAAAACCCTCAAACGCTTGCTGCTATTATAACATCGGTTGGCCTCGAAGTGGAAAGTCTCGAAAAATTTGAAGAAATAAAAAATAGTTTGGAAGGTTTATTTGTTGGGGAAGTTGTTAGCTGCAAAAAACATCCCAATGCTGATAAATTAAAAATTGCGCATATTCATAACGGTTATGATGAAACGCTGCAGATTGTTTGCGGCGCTCCAAATGTTTCTGAAGGTCAAAAAGTAGTTGTAGCTCCCGTTGGCGCTACACTTTATCCGAACAATGAAAAACCTTTTACTATAAAAAAAACAACCATAAGAGGTGTAGAAAGTAACGGAATGCTTTGTGCAGAAGATGAAATTGGAATTGGCAACAGCCACGCAGGAATTATTGTATTGCCCGATAATGCGAAAACTGGAATGAGTGTGCATGATTATTATAAACCTTACCGCGATTGGATTTTCGAAATAGGACTAACGCCCAACCGGATGGATGGAATGAGCCATACAGGAGTTGCCAAAGATGTATGCGCCTATCTTTCGCACCACAAAAATGCAGATATAAAAATAGTATCGCCATTTAATAATAATTTTAAACCGGATGATACTTCACGTAAAGTAAATGTTACCATTGAAAATACAGAAGCCTGCGGAAGGTACGCCGGAGTAAGCATTTCAGAAATTAAAATTGCTCCATCGCCTGTGTGGTTGCAAAACCGATTAAAAAGTATTGGCGTTCGCCCAATCAATAACATCGTGGATATTACTAATTTTATTTTGCATGAAAGCGGCCAACCTTTGCATGCTTTTGATGCTGATAAAATAAAAGGAAACACAATAATTGTAAAAACACTTCCTGATAAAACTAAATTTATTACGCTCGATGAAAAAGTGCGTTCATTAAGCAATGAAGATGTAATGATATGCAACGGGGATGAAGCACCGATGTGCTTTGGCGGCGTTTTCGGTGGACTCGAAAGTGGCGTTACAGAAAATACAACCAATATTTTTTTAGAAAGCGCCTGGTTCAATCCTGTTTATATCAGAAAAACTTCTTTCAGGCATAATCTTAGAACTGAAGCTGCTGTTCGTTTTGAAAAGGGTGTTGACATAAGCAATACGGTAAATGTTTTGAAAAGAGCAGCATTGCTTATAAAAGAAATTTGCGATGGAAAAATTTCGTCTGATATTATTGATGTGTATCCTTTTCCAAAAAAACAAAATGAAATTACATTACAAAGTGATTATTTAAAAAAAATAAGCGGTAAAAATTATCCTGCCGATGTAGTAAAAAATATTTTAAAGAGCCTGAATTTTTCTATTGTAAAAGAAAATACAGATGAAATAAAAGTTGCAGTTCCATTCAGCAATCCCGACATAACTATTCCTGCAGATATTGTAGAAGAAATTATGCGTATTGATGGATTGGATAGTATTCCAATTCCTGAAACCATTAAAATAGCTCCTGCAATTGAAACGAATGCAAGAGAAGCCGCGTTAAAAGAAAAAGTTGCCAACTGGTTAACAGGAAATAGTTTCTCAGAAATTTTTACCAACTCAATTACTAACAGTAAATATTATGATGAGCAAACTTTGTCTTCAACAGTTAAAATAATTAATAGCCTGAGTGAAGACTTAAATATTATGCGCCCATCAATGATGATGACTGGGCTGCAAAGCATGGCTTATAACATCAACCGAAAAAATCCTGATTTATTATTTTTTGAATTTGGAAAAATATATGCTGAAATTTCAAAAGGAAATTATACAGAAACAGAAAGCCTCGCCATTTATTTTACGGGAAATAAAAAAGGAAACGATTGGAAAAATAAAAGTGAAAAAGCTGACATTTATTTTGCAAAAGGAGTTTGCGATGCAATTTTTAAATTAGCCGGAATTAAAGATTTTACATTTGAAAGTAAACAAAATGAAAACCTTGATGAATGCATTGTTGCAACCATATACAACAAATATTTTCTTGCAGAAATTGGAAGTATAAAAAAAATAATTCTTGATAAATTTTCAATAAAACAAGCGGTTTACTTTTTGCATATTAACTGGCAACAGTTGATTGCATCAGCAAAAACAAAAGAAATATTTTTTGAAGAGATCACTAAATTTCCGCAGGTGCAAAGAGATCTTTCTATTATTTTGGATAAACAAATTTTATATCAATCACTTGAAGAACTAATTAAAAATTTAAAAATTGCAAAGCTTAAAGAGTTTAAATTATTTGATGTATTTGAAAGCGAAAAATTAGGATCCAAGAAAAAATCTATTGCCATTAATTTTACATTTTTGGATAAAGAAAAAACATTAACGGACGAAGAAACCGACGCCATGATGAATAAAATTATTAATTCGATAGAAAAAAATTTACATGCAGAAATAAGAAGAAATAATTAATGAATACAATTGAAGAACATATTAATTCCATTAATGCAAAACTGCAGCTATTGATAAAAAAATATGTTGCGCTTCAAAAAGAAAATTCCAATCTTAATAATGAAAACGAAATTTTAAGAAAAAGAGAAACAGATCATTTACAAAAAATTGATTCGCTCGAAATGCAGACAGGAATTTTGAAAGCTTCTGCAGGTAAAATGAATGATGAAGAAAAAAATGATTTTGAAAAAAGAATAAATCAATTTATAAAAGATATTGATAAATGCATGGCAATGCTAAATAACTAATATGGCAGAACTTATTCCGGCAAATATTGTAATTGGCGATCGCACTTATCGCATAAAAATACTTCCAAAAGATGAAGAACAGGTAAGAAAAACATTAAAAATTATCAATGATAAAATAATGGAGTTCCGCTCACAGTTTGCCGGAAAGGACATGCAGGATTACATTGCTATGGTACTTATCTGGTTTGCCACACAGCCACAAAAAGCTTCCGGAGACGCTGAAAAAAAAGAATGGATAGAAACGCTGGAAAAAATACAAAAGCAATTGGATGTTGTTGTATAATTGAATAATTTTTTTATAGAAATTAATCAATAATAAAATGCTAATAATTTCTTAAGAGCGGGCTGTCCATAATTTTCCACACAATTTTGCTATCTTCGTCAATCCGCATATTTCACTTTGCGAAATAAGCCAGAGGGGATTATAGATTATGAAACGCATTAAAAAATCATTAAAAAACAATGGAACAATTACTCCCAATAATAGTTGGTGTCATCGCTTTAATTGTGGGCATCATACTGGGTAAAATCTTATTTGCCAAAAACACAAAAAAACAAGTTGAATTAGCAGAACAGCAATCTCAAAAAATTATTTCTGATGCTCAAATACAAGCCGAAAATATTAAAAAAGAAAAGCAGCTTGAGGCAAAAGAAAAATTCGTTCAGCTAAAAGCAGAGCACGATAAAGAAGTGTTTCAGCGCAATCAAAAACTTAGTGATGCTGAAAACAGAATTAAGCAAAAAGAGCAATCCATCAATCAAAAAGACCAGAATGTAGAGCGGCTCATTAAAGAAAATGAATCCATAAAGGAAACGCTCAATCGACAGATTGAAGTAGTAAATATTAAACGAACCGAACTGGAAAAACACCAGGAAGAACATATCAAAAGGCTTGAAAAAGTTTCAGGCCTTTCTGCTGAAGAAGCCAAGTCACAGCTTATTGAAACTTTACGCCACGAAGCCAATTCACAAGCGCTCATTATTCAACAGGAAATTGTGGATGATGCCCGGCTGAGAGCCAATAAAGAAGCCCGCAAAATTATTATACAAACGATACAACGCACCGCAGCCGAGCAGGCCATTGAAAATGCCATCACGGTTTTTAATCTGGAAAGCGATGAGATAAAAGGTTCGATAATTGGGCGTGAAGGGCGAAACATCAGGGCTATAGAAGCCGCTACCGGCGTGGATCTCATTGTGGATGATACGCCTGAAGCTATTATTCTTTCTTCATTCGATCCATTGCGCAGGGAAATAGCAAGGCTTTCACTGCAACGCCTTGTTGCCGATGGCCGTATTCATCCCGCACGGATAGAAGAAGTGGTGGACAAAACGAGGAAACAATTGGAAGAACAAATTATTGAAATTGGCGAACGAACCGTTATTGAATTAGGTATTCACGGTCTGCATAAAGAATTAATACGAATGGTTGGAAAGATGCGTTTTCGCTCATCGTACGGGCAAAATTTATTAATGCATAGCCGCGAGGTAGCCAATCTTTGCGGAGTGATGGCTGCAGAATTGGGACTAAATGTTAAATTGGCAAAACGCGCGGGATTATTGCACGATATTGGTAAAGTGCCCGATGATGAAACAGAGTTGAGCCATGCCTTGTTAGGAATGAAACTCGCAGAAAAATATGGAGAAAATCCGGCAGTATGCAATGCCATCGGCGCTCATCATGATGAAGTGGAAATGCAATATGTTATTTCGCCGGTAGTACAATCCTGCGATTCAATGAGTGGTGCAAGGCCTGGTGCAAGGCGGGAAATTATGCAGCAATATCTACAACGAATAAAAGATTTGGAAAATCTTGCGCTAACTTATCAAGGTGTGGAAAAGGCTTATGCCATACAGGCTGGCCGCGAGTTAAGGGTGATTGTAGAAGCTGATAAAGTAAGTGATGGTGAAAGTGATAAACTAAGTTTTGAAATTGCTCAAAAAATACAAACAGAAATGACCTATCCGGGTCAAATAAAAGTTACAGTAATCAGGGAAAAAAGAGCGGTAAATGTTGCCCGGTAGAGTTTTCGTTATGCGTTACCGTTAGCTTTAGGTTTTGTACAAGATTTGGATCAATTTATTTCCAAAACTTCACTTACTTTATCTTCGGGCAAGCGGGCATTCATCATAGAAATTACTCTCACTGCATTATCGCTAAAATTTATAAAAGCATTTTTTGAAATTTCATCATCACTCATCATTACCGGTATTCCGGTATCGCCACCTTCGCGAATGGATTGCACCAATGGAATTTCGCCGAGGAAAGGAATATCAAATTCACTAGCCAGTTTCTGTCCACCCTGTTTTCCAAAAATATAATATTTATTTTGCGGCAATTCTTTTGGAGTAAAATAACTCATGTTCTCTATAAGCCCAATTACAGGCACTTTCAATCCTGCCTGGCTAAACATAGCGATTCCTTTTTTTGCATCTGCCAGCGCAACTAACTGAGGCGTGGTTACTACAATTACTCCCGTAACAGGAACAGTTTGTACGATCGTTAAATGAATATCACCGGTGCCGGGCGGCATATCAATAATTAAATAATCCAGCTCTCCCCAATCCACATCAGATACAAATTGCCGGATGGCGCTGCTCACCATCGGGCCTCGCCAAACAACCGCCTGCTTTTCATCAACCAATAAACCGATGCTCATTAATTTTATTCCATAACGCTCCAAAGGAACTATCATTCCTTTTCCATTCACATCTCTCATCAAAGGCCTTTCGCCACGTACGCCAAACATTATATGAACACTGGGGCCATAAATATCTGCATCCATCAATCCTACTTTTGCGCCGCTTTCAGCAATGGCAATTGCAAGATTAGCAGCCACAGTGCTTTTGCCCACGCCCCCTTTGCCGCTTACAACCGCAATAACATTTTTTACTCCTTTTAAAATATCTTTTTTATCAGTTCTTAATGAAGTGGTTTTACTGGTAAAATTAATATCAATCTTAGCCGATTCGTTAATATGCTCAATAGCTTTTATGCAATCATTTTTTAATTTGTCTTTCAGCGGGCAGGCAGGAGTAGTAAGAATTATAGTGAATGAAACATCCTCATCATTAATAAGAATATCTTTTATCATGTTTAAAGAAACCAGATCATTTTTCAGGTCGGGCTCCTGCACGGTACTTAAGGCTTTTAATATATCATCTTGCGTCATCGTTCAATTTTTTGTTAAAAAGATTTGTCATCTGCAAATTTAAACATTGATACCCTTATTTTGTTTATTAAATTACAGCCGGCTTAGCCGGAATTTTATTTTTATACATGAAAAAATTTTTACCATACTTTTTATTTTTTTTATTTGTAATTCCTTCAGTTGTAAAAGCCCAATTTGAAACCTATAAAGATTCCGTAGTTCAATTGTATGGAGTGGTAATGTCGGCTGATAGCCTGAAAGCCTTGCCTGCCGTAAGTATTGTAGTGAAGGGCCGTAATCAGGGAACTATATCGAGCGATGAAGGCGTATTTTCAATTGTTGTTTTAAAAGGCGATCAATTAGAATTTACCAGTGTTGGATATAAACCAAAATTGGTTACCATACCCAGAAACCTTGATGGCAATCAGCAAAGCATGATACAACTGATGGTGGAAGATACAATATATCTGCCTGCTACGATTATACGAAAACGGCCTACAAGAGAAGAGTTCGAAAGAGATTTTGTAAATGCACAGGTTCCGGACGATGAACGGGAAATTGCCCGTCAAAATCTTTCTGAAAAAAATTTAAGAGCATTGATGGCGGCATATCCCAAAGATGGCCGTGAAGCAACTAATTATTTTTTAAAACAAAATGCTCAAAAATATTATTCAGCAGGGCAACTACCTCCTCAAAATATATTTAATCCATTCGCATGGTCAGAGTTTATTAAAGCCTGGAAACGCGGAGATTTTAAAAATAAAAATGGAGATTGATTTATTTTTTAAAATAAAAAATTCATGCAAATAAAAAACCTCACCGAATGAATGAGGTTTTGTTTATTAAAGGTCTAATACTGAAAAATAGTTATAAAATCTTATGAGATTTAGTCTGAGGAGGGTTTCCGACCAACTACTTTTCAATACACTACGCTTTCAAAAAAATAAAAAATTACCTTATACTCAACAAAATTTGCCGATAAATAAGTTGTTATCGTAGAAACCCGTGTTTTTCAAAATTCTCCAAAAAAATGTTGCTAAATCCTAATTTCCACCCTATCTTCGTTTCGGTTTTTCATAGGATATTGGATTTTAAAGCGGGACTAGATTTCTATCTTGGTCCCTTTTTTATTTAATGGTTACTTTTATTTTATTTGTATCAATCCATCTTGCGTTATTGAAACAACATTTTCATCCTGCAAAAAATGTAACACTTTTAAAATTTTTTTTTCATTAAAATCTTTTAATGCCTCAATCAATTGTTTTGAATTTGCCACCCTTACTGAAATATAATTTTTAATTTCTTCTTGTATTTTTTCAAATTCTATGTTGGTGATAACTATATTTTTTTCGTGAATGCAATTATCACATATCCCGCACCTTGGTATGCTTACATCATTAAAATATGCCGCTATCATTTTGCTGCGGCAGGCATATTGGTTTTTTGCATATTCTAAAATTGCATGTAATCTTTTTTCAAAAGCATCTTTCCTTTTGGAAATATTTTTTTCATTAATTATAAGGTCGGCACTATTCACGCGGTTTTGAAGAAATTTTATTTGCGGATTATCTTTTTGAGGCGTATAATCAAGGACGCCTAATCTTTTTATTTCAAAAAGATCGTCAATTAATTTTTCTTTTTTCATAGAAATAAATTTCGCCAGATTGTTTTCATTAATTGCCGATGGATGATCGAATATTCCTTCATAAGAACGCAAGAGGCCTTTTATTACAGCATCATATTGCGGATGCGTTTTTTCAAATAATTCAAGCGTTGTTTTTTCTGTTGTAAAAACAACAATTGACGGCTGAAAAAACAGTTCGCTGTAACTAATTAATTCTTCCTGTTCCAAAATTTTTAAAACACTATTTACAACAAAAGCATCTAACTTAAATTTTTTTACAAAATCATTTATATCAAAATCAAATAATAAGCCTTCGCCGCTGCCAGATGGCAATTGAAGATAATTGACTAAAGAACTATAAACATTTTTAATAGTTAATACATCAGGAAAACGTATAGCAGATTGTTTTTTTAAATCAACAATTTCCTGTTCATTAAAAAATAAAACCGCATAAGCTTTTCTTCCATCTCTTCCGGCTCGTCCTGCTTCCTGGTAATAATTTTCGAGTGCATCGGGCACATCGTAATGAACTACGGTTCTTACATCCGGCTTATCAATCCCCATCCCGAAAGCATTGGTGCAGGCCATTACCCGGGTTTTATTATTAATCCAATCTTCCTGCCTTGCATTTCGCAATTCGTTAGAAAGCCCCGCATGATAGTGGCTTGCATTGATGCCCTGCGCATGAAGCAACTCTTCTATTTCACGGGTTCTCTTACGGCTTTTACAATATACAATGCCACTGCCATTTACTTTTTTTAAAATTTCTATTAGCTTATTTTGTTTTGATGAAGGATTAAAAACGCTGTAAGAAAGATTGCTTCTTTCAAACGATTGCTGAAATTTTTTATACCCGGTTTTAAAAGCAAGCTTATCACAAATATCATTTTGTACTTTTCGTGTAGCCGAGGCCGTTAGTGCCAGAAAAGGAACATTATTTAATGATTCGCGAATGGCAGCAATGCGAAGATATGGCGGCCTGAAATCGTACCCCCATTGCGAAATGCAATGTGCTTCATCTATTGCAACAAGATTAATATTAATTGCATTAAAATATTCTAAAAATACTTCTGTTTCTAATCTTTCGGGCGATACGTATAAAAATTTAAAATTGCCGTATGCGGCATTTTTAAGTGTTTTTTTTACTTCAATAAAACTCATGCCCGAATAAATGGAAAGAGCAGCAATATTTTTTTGCTTTAGGTTGGCGACCTGGTCTTTCATCAGAGCAATCAAAGGACTTATTACCAAACATAATCCTTCTTTCATCATGGCCGGAACCTGATAGCAGATTGACTTTCCACCGCCCGTTGGCATTAAGGCAAGCGTATCATGGCCTGTTAAAACAGAATGAATAATTTTTCCCTGCAAAGGCTTTAAGGCATCATAACCCCAATATTTTTTTAAAACCGCAACGGGCTCCATTTTATGAATTATAAATTTTTATAAAAGCTTTAAAAAAATAACACTGATATTTTTTTTAAATAATATTTATAAAAATACTTCTGAAAAAATTAAAACAGTTTTAAATGAATGCTTCTATAAAATTGCTGTGCCGTTAAGTTATTATTTTTACAAAAAAATTAATGGAATTTATTTTTGAACTTGGTAATATTGAAACCGTTGCTAAAAAAGTTATTTCATTAAATTATAAATATACCATTACCGCATTTAGCGGTGAATTAGGAGCCGGAAAAACTACATTGATTGCCGCAATTTGCAAAGCGCTTGGAGTAAAAGAAAATGTTACAAGCCCCACCTACTCTATCATTCAGCAATATGTGGCCGGCAAAAAAAATATTTACCACATTGATCTGTATCGAATAAAAAATGCAGAAGAAGCTATTGACGCAGGTGTAGAAGATTGCATTCAAAGCGGAGACGTATGCCTGGTTGAATGGCCTGAAAAAGCTTTTTTTTTATTTCCGGAAAAAACAGTTTTCATTTCATTACAACCGCTGCCTGATAATAAAAGAAAATTGATTGTTCAACTTCCGCGATAAAAAATTATATTTATAGTTCTTTTAACGATATAATAAAATGGCAACATCAAAACCTTTTGTTTCACCTTCTTTTAAATATGAAACGCTGGAAGAAACGCTGGATGTAAAACCAAAAGGAGTTGAATTATTAATAGGTATTCCGAAAGAAACTTCGTTTCAGGAAAACCGTATTGCGCTTACTCCTGATGCAGTAAATGTATTGGTAACAAATGGTCATCGTGTTGTGATAGAAAGTAAAGCAGGCGAAGGAGCCAGCTATTCCGACAGAGATTATAGCGAAGCCGGCGCCAAGATTGCCAAAAGCAAAAAAGAAGTTTTTGAATGCGATATAGTAGTAAAAAGCGCACCGGTATGCGAAGATGAGCTTGACTTATTAAAGCCGCATCAGTTTATTATTTCACCCATTCACCTTGCAGCTATGAAGCAACACATTCTTGCAAAGATGATGGATAAAAAAATTACCGCATTAAGTTTTGAAAATTTAAAAGATGATAGCGGCCACAATCCTATTGTGCGCAGCATGAGCGAAATTGCAGGAAGCGCTGTAATGCTGATTGCCGGCCAATATTTGAGCAATGCCAATAATGGCAAGGGAGTTTTAGTAGGTGGTATCTCGGGCATTCCACCCACCAAAGTTATCATTATTGGAGCCGGTATTGTAGGTGAACAGGTGGCGCGAACAGCGTTGGCAATGGGAGCCAGCGTAAAAATTTTTGACAATAGTATTTATCGTTTAAAGCGACTGCAAAATAATATCGGCGTGCGTTTATACACTTCAGTTATAGAGCCGCGAATTTTATCAAAGCAACTAAAAACGTGTGATGTGGCTGTTGGCGCTTTGGCTTCTCACGGAGGTAGAACTCCTGTAGTGGTTTCCGAAGAAATGGTAAGCCGGATGCGCCCCGGTAGTGTAATTGTGGATGTATGCATTGATCATGGCGGATGTTTTGAAACTTCATCTATCACTTCTCATAAAGACCCTGTATTTAGAAAATATGATGTAATTCATTATTGCGTTCCCAATATTCCAAGTGGCTTTGCCCGCACCGCTTCACAATCTATCAGCAATGTATTGATGACTTTAATGCTTGAAATGGCCGACGAAGGCGGCTTTGAAAATTTAGTTTGGTATAAAATAAATATCCGCAGCGGCATTTATTTATTTAAAGGAGCGCTCACCAATTTTCATTTAAGCGAAAGGTTTGATTTAAAATTTACCGATTTGAATTTATTAATTGCGAGCAGCAGGTAATTAAGGAAAAATTTATTTTTTTCCAAGCATGCAATTGAACAAATGAATAGCAGAAATATTTCTATGGGAATTATCGAAGGAAAGAAACAATTTATCAATCAATAATTACTTTTACAGGAGATTCAAAAAAATACTTAATAAGAGTAATCGTGAATATTTCAAAAAATCCAAAAAGCGTCATTACAATATACAGAACATCTAAAATTAAAAAATATTATGAAAGTTAAGTATGACAAGGAAGTGGATATGCTTTATATAAAATTTAGTGATGTACAAATAAGTGAAAGCAATGAAGATAAGCCAGGTATAATTCTGGACTATGCAGCAGATGGTTCCGTTGTTGGCATTGAAATGTTAAATGCTTCTATAAAAATACCAAAACCCAATATCATGGAACTTGAGGTATAATAAAAATTTAAAAAATAAATTTTAAAACTCTGTTTTGAAAGAATCATAAAAGATCATTCATTTATACTTCATCATTTCAATTATTTCTTCACAAAATGAATATTCATTTTTATCATTGCTGCTGATGATGAGTAAACGATTGTTGCAATAATTTTTTATTAAAGAATGATATAATGAAATTCCTGCATCATCGAGATTGGTAAGCGGTTCATCCAATAACACTACTGACACATCGCTAAAAATTGCCTGTGCTAATTTTACTCTTTGTTTCATTCCGCTGCTGAAATAACGGAGCTGCTTATACGAAGATTTTTCGAGGCTTAATAAAGCAATGATTTCTTTTGTATCAATGTTTGCAATCCAACCTTTCATTTTTTGATGGAATGAAAAAAATTCAGTCAATGTCATTTCTTCTACCAAATCGAGATAGGGGGCGACAAAAGAAATTTTTTTAAAAATATTTTCGGGTTCAATTTTTTTTTCTGATTCTCGGTAAAAAATTTCTCCTTCATTATGAGTTGTTGATCCTGCAATAATTTGAATTAATGTAGATTTCCCCGAACCATTAGGCCCTGTAATTGCATAATGTTTATTTGGGTAAAATTGAAAATTAAGATTGCGGAAAATCCATTCCCTGTTGTATCGCTTTCCAAGATTGTTCAAATCAATTTTCATCAACAATTCCTTTGGCAGATACTTTTAAAATACCGCGTTTGCTTTCACGAATGAATTTTAAAATTTCTTTTTTTTCTTCTGATGCGGGTAATTCTTTTTCAATAAAGTCAGTTGCCTGCGTGGTGTTTAATCCGCGCATATAAATATGGCGATAAATTTCAAGAATATCATTTATTTTTTCTGGAGTAAAACCTCTTCGTTGCAATCCTACAGAATTAACGCCTACATAACTCAGCGGCGAACGGCCCGCTTTAATATAAGGCGGAACGTCTTTTATAATTTCAGTACCACCTGCAATATAGCAATGAGCGCCTATTTTTGAAAATTGAATGGCGGCAGCCATGCCACCGATTATAGCATAGTCGCCTATTTCCACGTGCCCGGCAAGTTGAACCGAATTAGCAATAATTACATGATCTCCCAAAATACAATCGTGCGCTATGTGGCAATAGGCCATCAACAAACAATTACTTCCTACCACGGTTTTCCATTTATCTTTTGTGCCACGGTTTACAGTTACACATTCGCGAATGGTAGTATTATCGCCTATTTGAACAATGGTTTCTTCTCCATCAAACTTTAAATCCTGCGGGATGGCGCCCAACACAGCGCCCGGAAATATATGACACGATTTGCCAACAATCGTATTTTTCATAATAACCGCATGAGATTTAATGTGAGTGCCCTCTCCGATTTGCGCTCCTTCTTCTACCATTACAAAAGGTTCAATAGTAACATTGTCTCCAATGTGTGCAGCAGGATGAATATGAGCAAGGGGGCTAATCATACAATCACTCTTTAGGTCGTTTTACTATTTGTGCAATTAGAATAGCTTCGGTAACTACTTTGTCTCCCACATATACCGTTCCTCTCATTTCACAAATACCGCGGCGGATAGGATGCAGTAATTCCATTTTTAAAATTAATGTATCGCCGGGAACAACTTTTTGTTTGAATTTACAATTGTCAATTTTAAGAAAATAAGTATCATATTTATCGGGCGAGTTTCTTGGAATGGCAATAAAACCACCGGCCTGTGCAAGCGCTTCTGCAAGCAAAACGCCCGGCATTACTGAGTTTCCAGGGAAGTGCCCCTGAAAAAATGGTTCATTATATGTTACATTTTTTATAGCCACTACATGAGTATCGGTTAGCTCAATTATTTTATCAACCATTAAAAAAGGATAACGATGCGGCAGTGTTTTTTCAATTTCCTGTATGTCGAGCAAAGGTGGAATATTAGGATCATATTTTGGAATATCCTCGCGATGCTTATATTTTTTTATATGCTCTTTAATTTTTTTTGCAAATTTAATATTGGATGAATGGCCCGGCCTGTTGGCAATTATATGTGCCTTAAAAGGATAACCCACCAATGCCAGATCGCCAACTACATCGAGCAGCTTATGCCTTGCAGGTTCGTTGGGAAAGCGAAGCGTAAGATTATTAAGAATACCCGCCTCACTTACTTTTACATCTTCTTTGTGAAATATTTTAGAAATGCGTTTTACCTGATCGGGAGTTACCGGTTTATCAACTACTACAATCGCATTATTAATATCACCACCCTTTATAAGGTCGTTTGCAAGAAGAAGTTCCAGTTCATGAAAAAAACAAAATGTGCGGCTTGGCGCAATTTCTTTTTTAAAATCTTCAACGTTTTTAAGATCGGCGTGTTGGGTTCCCAAAACCGGGGAATTGAAATCAATTAAAGTATTGATGCGATAACCATTGTAAGGCAACGCTACCATTTCTACTTTTTTGTCATCATCGGTAAAGGTTATGTTATGATGAATGGAGTAATAAATTTTGGGAGCGTCTTGTTTTTTAATTCCTGCTTTTGAAAGATGTTCAATAAAAATTTGGGCGCTTCCATCAAGTATAGGCACTTCTTCACCGTCAATTTCTATAAGCACATTATCAATAAGCATTCCGGTGAGCGCAGCCATCAAATGCTCAATGGTGCTTACTCTTGCGCCATTGCTCTCAATAGTGGTGCTCCGGTTTGTTTCAATTACATTATCTACATCGGCTTTTACCGTTGGCTTTCCCGTAAGGTCAGTTCGCTGAAAATTAATTCCTGTATTAGGTTCAGCCGCTTTTATGCGCATCGTTACCGATTGGCCTGTATGAATACCGGCGCCTGAAATAATTACCTCTTCTTTTATAGTATGCTGAAAATATTCCTCTTTAGAATTTGATAATTCCATAGGCACGAAAATATGAAAACTATTGCTTTAAAGATTATCGGCTTAAACTGAAATGATAAAAATTGTTTAAAGAATTTTCTAACTGGTTACTTTTTCATTAATCAGCCGTTCTACCATTTGCTCCAGCTCTTTAATTCTTTTTTCGAGTTCGGGAAGGTTGCGATTTAATATCTGGCTGCGAAGTGCATGTGCATAATCAAAAGCAGGCGAGCCGGTAACTGCCGTGTTGGGTGTTTTAATAGATTTACTTACTCCGCTTTGTGCATTTATTTTACTACCATCTGCTATTTGTATGTGTCCTACAATTCCTGCTTGTCCGCCAATCATTACATTGTTGCCAATTTTAGTGCTACCGCTTATTCCGGCCTGTGCAGCAATTACTGTATTGTTGCCCACTTCTACATTGTGCGCAATTTGAATAAGATTATCGAGCTTGGCGCCTGATTTTATTAAAGTGGATCCAATTGTAGAACGATCAATAGTAGCATTGGCGCCTATTTCCACATTATCTTCTACAACTACGTTACCTATTTGCGGTACTTTTTTAAAACTACCATCTTGCTGCGGCGCAAATCCAAATCCATCTCCGCCAATTACCGAACCGGCATGTATGGTAACATTTTTTCCTATTACACAATCATGATGAATTTTTACCCCGGGATATAAAATAGTATCATCATCAATGCTGCAATTATCGCCAATATATACCTGCGGAAAAAGTTTTACATTATTTCCAATTTTTACATTTTCGCCAATGTATGTAAATGCGCCGATAAAAATATTTTTACCCAATAAAGCCGAATCTGAAATGTAAGACGGTTGTTGAATTCCTGAAAGATTAGCTGTAGCCATTTTTTCATAAGCGCTTAAAATAATTGCAAAAGCCGAATAAGCATCGGGCACACGAATGAGGGTTGCATTTATTTTTTTTTCTAATGGCTGCGCATCATTTATAATTATAATTGACGCCTTGGTGGAATATAAAAACTCTTCATACTTTGGATTGGCAAGAAACGCAAGTTGCCCCGGCTGTGCATCTTCAATCTTCCCGAAAGATGAAACGGTAACATTGGCGTCGCCTTCAGTTTTTCCATTTATGAGAGAAGATATTTGTGTTGCTGTAAACTCCATATTTTCTTTTTCTATGTATAAAGACGAATAATCTTCTTAAAAGTTAAACTCTGATAATTCCATGTTTGGAAAACAAATGTAAAATTTTTTTACCGTGTCAAATAATGTTTGATTGATGAGTGCATTGTCCACTTCTGAAATATCTTTTATCGTTCCGTCTTTGTACAAAATATGGATGTGCTCATTTTGGTTGCTGTACGTTTTATTTTCAGCTTCACCTGTAAACACAAGATAGGAAGCCTCTTCTTCATTAATTTGATAATATTGCATCGCCAATTCTTTTTTTTCTTTCAGCACTTTATTATCAATTATGGTTCCAGAATATTTTATTTTAAGAAGCCTGCGGTTGATAATGCCATTACAAAGAACCGATAAAACCTTGTCTGGATGCAGCGTCCACGCTTTTATTGCAGCAAGAACATCATAATCATCGAGTATACAAAAATCATTTAAGTGCATTTTAATTTCTTCTTTTTTAAATTTTTTATGCAAAAAAATATTAAACGCAGCGGAAGACGTTTTTGCATTTACAATTCTTGCTCTTTTAATAATATTGATCAACATTTTTTCGGCACATAAAACCGTTTTATGCAAATAAACCTGCCAATACATAAGCCTTCTTGAAACTAAAAATTTTTCAATAGAATAAATTCCTTTTTCTTCAATCACTAATTCGCCATCATGCACGGTAAGCATTTTAATGATGCGGTCGTAACCAATAACGCCCTCACTTACACCGGTAAAAAAACTATCTCGAATTAAATAATCCATCCTGTCCACATCAAGCTGGCCGCTTATTGATTGATGAAGAAATTTTTTATGATAATTATTTTTAAATATATCAATTGCCATTTTCAATTTACCATGCAGCTCTTTATTTATTTTTTCCATCAGCATCAATGATATTTCTTCATGGTTTACATTTTTTATTAAAACATTTTCCAACGCATGAGAATAAGGCCCATGGCCAATATCATGCAACAGGATAGCAATCTTTACAGCTTGTTCTTCTTCATTTGAAATAGCAATTCCTTTTCGTTTTAATTCATATAAAGCATTTCCCATTAAGTGATAAGCGCCGAGTGCATGATGCAATCTTGTGTGAACCGCGCCGGGATAAACCAGCAACGCCATTGCCATTTGATGAATACGTCGCAATCGCTGGTAGCACGGGTGAGAAATAATTGTATAAATTAATTCATCATCAATACTAATAAAACCATACACCGGATCATTTATTATTTTTCTATACGACATCTATTTTTAAATTGTTAAAATACAATTATGGATTTACAAAGGTAATTTTTGGAAAGGGAATAAATTACATTTGCCCCGAAGAGTGGAGAAGAAAAAATTCAAGCGCAAAGATTAATACTCGCAATATTCGGTTAATTAAAAGATAAAATTTATTACATGAGCACAACAAAAATTTTATGGGTGGATGATGAGATGGAAAGTTTAAAATCTCAAATTATGTTTTTAGAAAATAAAGGATATGAAGTAAAACCAATAAGCAATGGCTTTGATGCAATTGATTTTGTAAAAGAAAATTTGGTAGATGTTGTGCTGCTCGATGAAAGCATGCCGGGCATTACCGGGCTGGAAACTTTGCAAAAAATAAAAGAAATAAATACACAGGTACCCATCGTTCTTATTACAAAAAATGAAACAGAAAATTTAATGGATGACGCCATTGGTTCACAAATAACCGATTATTTAATAAAACCTGTAAACCCAAACCAGGTATGGCTTTCATTAAAAAAGATTATTGACAACAAAAGACTGGTTGCCGAAAAAACTACATCTGCTTATCAGCAACAATTCCGGGATTTATTTATGGCGCTTAATAATAATCCTGATTGTAATGAATGGATGGATATTTATAAAAAACTGGTGTACTGGGAACTTGAAATGAAAAAAAGCGACAGTCCCGAAATGCAGGAAATTTTTCAATCGCAAAAGAATGAAGCCAACAACGAATTTTTTAAATTCATTTCAAAAAATTATACCGATTGGGTAACTAACATTAAAGCCGAAACGCCGATCATGAGTCACACGTTAATGAAGTTTAAAGTGTTTCCGCATATTGAAAAAGGAACGCCAACATTTTTTTTATTGATTGATAATTTACGGTTCGATCAATGGAAAGCCATACAACCTATTTTTTCTGAAAACTTTCGTATACACGAAGAAGAAACTTTTTACTCAATCTTGCCAACAGCCACGCAATACAGCCGCAACGCCATCTTTGCAGGATTGCTTCCGGTTGATATTGAAAAACAATTTCCGGTAGAATGGAAAAATGATGATGAAGAAGGAGGCAAAAATTTATTTGAAGAAAAATTTTTTCATGCACAATTAAAGAGGCTTCGTAAAGATGATCTGAAATATTCTTATACAAAAATTACCAATCACCAGGATGCACAAAAATTGGTGGACAACATGCACAACCTGATGAGCAACGATATAAATATTATCGTGTATAATTTTGTAGATATGCTTAGCCATGCACGCACCGAAATGGAAGTGCTGAAAGAACTGGCCGCAGATGAAGTGAGTTACAGAAGCCTTACTGCATCATGGTTTGAGCACTCGCCTTTGCACCAGGCATTAAAAAAAATTGCTGATAAAAAATTAAATTTAATTGTGGCAACCGATCATGGAAGCGTGCGGGTAAATTCTCCGCAAAAAGTAATTGGCGATAAACAAACTACCGCCAATCTTCGTTATAAACATGGCCGCAATTTGAATTATGAAGCCAAAGAAGTATTGGCGTTTCGCGATCCACGCCAGGCCGGCCTGCCCGTTCCCAATGTAAATTCATCTTTTATTTTTGCGCGGCAGGATGGGTATTTGTGTTACCCTAATAATTACAATCATTTTGCAAATTATTATCGCAATACATTTCAGCATGGCGGCGTAAGCCTCGAAGAAATGATAATTCCCGTGATAAGAATGACAACAAAAGTATAAGGCCCCTAACCCCGAAGGGGAAAATAAAACAGTTTAATTTATTAGATTTACTTTGATGAAATACAATCAAACTACTTTAAAAAAGTTGGAAAATATTTTGGAAGAAAGCGGCTACATTGTTCGCTATGAACGAGGCTCTTTCCAAAGCGGCTATTGCATTTTAGAAGATAAAAAAGTAGTGGTGCTTAATAAATTTTTAAATCCTGAAGGAAGAATAAATACCATACTCGATTTAATTCCATCCGTAAATATTAATTACGATTTACTTACCCACGATTCGCAAAAGATGTATGATGAATTGATTTTAAAAAATGAATCATTGCACAAGTAAACATCTTTTCAAAAAAATTCTCTTTATATTTTTTAGTTTTGGAAAGTGAATTATCCATCCATAAAAATTACATTTCTTGGAACCGGCACCAGTGGCGGCGTTCCGATGATTGGATGCAGTTGTTATGTATGTGCTTCCTCCAATGAAAAAGATAAACGGTTACGAAGCAGCATTTTAATAGAAAGCAAAACAACCACTTTAGTAATTGACACTACTCCCGATTTTCGCACACAAATGTTGCGCGAAAATGTAAAAAAATTAGACGCTGTAATTTTTACTCATCCACACAAAGACCATGTGGCCGGCCTCGATGATGTAAGAGCATACAATTATTTTCAGCAAAAGCCAATGGATGTGTATGCAAACGAGCTTACCCAGCAAACTTTAAAAAGAGAATTTGTTTATGTTTTTGCTGAGAAAAAATATCCTGGCATTCCGAGTGTAAATATGCATACTATTACAGATGATAATTTTAAAGTAGGGGATATAACGGTAACGCCTATACGCGTTTATCATTTACAAATGCCGGTGCTTGGTTTTCGCTTTGGAAAATTTACTTACATAACCGATGCAAACAGAATTGATGAAGAAGAAAAGCAAAAAATTATCGGCAGCGATACATTGGTTATAAATGCACTCAGAAAAGATACACACATATCGCATTTCACTTTGCAGGAAGCGATAACGCTTGCCGATGAATTAAAAATTCAGAATGTTTATTTTACGCACATAAGCCACCAGCTTGGCTTACACGATGAAATAAATAAAGAGCTGCAACCGGGCAGGGAACTGGCCTATGATGGATTGCAGCTGGAATTTTAATTGTTTCTGCTCAATTCACATACAAATGGCAACGTAACTTTTATAATTATTTTTAGCCCTCTCCTTTGGAAGATCCCGATAATTATCGGGAAGGGTGATGCTTTTTCTTATTTCCTCTTGTTTTAATTCACATAATTGATTATTTTAACTGAAACATTATGCAATGTGGCGGCGCTTTATCAGAGATTATTTTACTTTCACTAAAAAAGAAAGAAAAGCAGTTATAGTTATTCTTTCCGTCATTTTAATTTTCATTTTGCTTCCTTATTTTTTTCCTTTATTTCTAAAACAAAAGCCCGTTAGTTATAAAAAATTTCAAAATGAAATTGCTCAATTAAAAATGGAACAAAATGATTCCGTAAAAAATAATTATTCTGAAAATGAGAACAATGAATTGTATGATGATTATTCAAATGAAAATAAAAAAAATGAGTCTGTAAAAGCTGAAGTTTTTTATTTTGATCCCAATACTACTTCACCCGAAGATTGGAAAAGATTAGGAATAAAAGATAAAACAATTCATACTATTCAAAACTATCTTTCAAAAGGCGGCAGATTTTATAAGCCCGCAGACATCAGTAAAATATGGGGTTTACCCCTTCGTGATGCGCAGCATTTAATTCCTTACGTGCGTATAAAAAATGTAAATAAAGAATATTCATTTGAAAAAAAAGAATATCCGAAGTTTACTTCTTATACTGCCAAATCAATTCAAACAATTGATGTAAACGAAGCCGATACCAGCGCATTTATAAGCCTTCCCGGAATTGGAAGCAAATTAGCACAACGCATCATTGCCTTTAGAAATAAACTCGGCGGATTTTATTCCGTTGACCAGCTTGCACAGACATATCTGCTTCCCGATTCTACATTTCAAAAAATAAAACCAAGATTAATTTTAGGCAACACACACATAAAACAAATCAATATCAATACCGCTTCAACAGATGAAATGAAAACACATCCTTATATAAGATATGCTTTAGCGAATGCTATTTTTCAATACAGGCAGCAGCATGGTAATTTTAATTCTGTAGAAGAAATAAAAAAAATTATGCTGGTAAACGATGATATTTTTAATAAGGTAGCCCCTTATCTTACGATCCAATAAAATTTTTTGTTTTATAAAAACTAACAACTGTTAGTATTTATTTATTTCGGTTTATCTTGCAACCGATAAATTAAGGAATATGGATTTTAAAATGAGCGAGCTTACACAGCAGGTTGCAGAAACAGCAAAAACTTTTGCTCAACAAAATATAAAGCCGCATGTAATGGAGTGGGACGAAAGCCAGGAATTTCCGGTTTACATTTTTAAACAATTAGGGAAGCTTGGAATGATGGGCGTATTGGTTCCTGAAGAATATGGCGGCGCAGGCTTAAGCTATTTTGAATACAGCGCTGTGATACAGGAAATCTCAAAAGTTTGTGGCTCTATTGGTTTATCAGTTGCGGCTCATAATTCCTTATGCACGGGCCATATTCTTGCTTTTGGTAATGAAGAGCAAAAAAAAGAATACCTGCCAAAACTCGCTACTGGCGAGTATCTCGGCGCATGGGGATTAACAGAGCCGCAAACCGGCAGCGATGCCGGAAATATGCAATGTGTTGCAGAAAAAGATGGAAATGATTGGATAATTAACGGAACAAAAAACTGGATTACACATGGTAAAAGCGGCGATGTGGCTGTAGTAATTTGCCGCACAGGAGAGCCGCATACCAGAGATAATGCAACTGCGTTTATCCTTCCCCGTTATACTAAAGGTTTTGCTGGGGGAAAGAAAGAAAATAAATTAGGGATGCGTGCCAGCGAAACTGCAGAGATGATTTTTACTGATTGCAAAATTCCTGATTCGGCACGAATGGGAAGTGTGGGCGATGGATTTAAACAAGCAATGTATGTACTTGATGGCGGCCGCATTTCCATTGCATCACTTGGCTTAGGTATAGCAAAAGGCGCTTACGAAGCATCGTTGCAGTATGCAAAAGAACGTCATCAGTTTGGTAAGCCCATTGCAGATTTCCAGGCAATCTCTTTCAAGCTGGCAGATATGGCAACAGAAATTATGGCTGCAGAATTATTGATCAATGAAGCATGCGATCTTAAAACGAGACATGAAAATGTTACCAAGCAATCGGCTATTGCAAAATATTATGCCAGTGAAATAGCCGTGAAAGTGGCTACCGATGCGGTTCAGATATTTGGCGGCTATGGTTATACAAAAGATTTTCCGGTAGAAAAGTTTTATCGCGACAGTAAGCTATGCACGATTGGCGAAGGAACCAGCGAAGTGCAAAAAATTGTGATTGCAAGAGAAGTATTGCGATAGAATATTTTTCAAAAAATATTTTTTATCATTTTTTCGTTGCATCTTTTTGCAAAAATTATTCTGCTAATTTGTTTTAAATACTTATCATTGCAAATATTCATACCTGATTAAAAACTATTTTAAACAAAAAACTAACTATGAAAAAAAAATTTTTAATTTTTGCATCAATTATTTTATCTGCATCTGTTTTATTTTCCTGTAAAAAAGATAAAGAGACCACCGCACAAAAAGTGCAGCACAATTGGACAATCGTTAGCGAGATAGATAATTTTCATGATGCAAGCGGCGATAATAGAGATACTACAATCAGCGTCCCGGGGGATTTTATAAATTTTAATTCAAATGGAAATTATACTTCTCAATTTCAGGGAACATCTAGCAGTGGAATTTACTCAATTATAAGTAGCAGCCAGATTATCATTGATGGCGACACTGCCACAATAAAAACACTTACTGATTCGCAATTTGTATTGTACGCCAAGCAAGGCACGGCTACCGAATACGATGAAATTACTATTAACCTGAAAAGATAATTTGTAATTTATTTATTAATAAAAAAGCCGGATTACTGTTCCGGCTTTTTTTATAAACTAAGCAATTATACTTTTTTATTTCCTCCAAAAAAGCCGCCCAGCTTGCTTTTGGCAAAATCTTCAATTTTTTGTCCCGCAGCTCCGGGAATAAAATCAGAAATTTTATCGAGCATATCGCCATCTTGTGATGCAGCAGTAGTTGCCTCCCCAGATGTTGTTGCGGCCGATGTAGAAGCAGAACCCGAAGGCATAATATTATCTATGATTCCTGCAGCCATTGGAAATTTTTCTTTGATATATCCTGTAATTGTATTAAGAACGCCGTGCGATTGCTCCAAACTTAATCCATGAATATTTTGCAATTTTTGAAGTAGCTCTTCCATAGTTTTTATTTTTAAAGTGAAAAAATATTTTGACTCACACAAAATAAAGTATTTCCTATAAAATAAACGTTAATGATAAAAATTTACTTTTAGTTACAAATAAAAGAATGAATTCATCCGGGGTCTTATTTTTGAATAATTTTTTTTAATCAAAAAACAAATTATTTATGAAAACAAATTATTTGCACCATTATTCTTTTTTTGTTTTTGCAATTGGATGCTTTGCAATTAGCATGAATAGCTATGCACAGGATCAAACAATAAAAGATATGAGCAGCAATGCTACCAAAGAAATTAAAAAAGAAAAAATTGACAGCGGCAAAACATGGAAAACCGGCGGTGTTTTTAATTTAAATTTTGGGCAGGGAAGCCAAAGCAACTGGGCTGCCGGCGGCGATGATTTTTCTTTGTCAATTGCATCCTATCTTGGCTTTCATGCTTTTTATAAAGAAGGGAAATACAGTTGGGACAATACAATAGATTTTAATTATGGGCTTGTAAACACAACAAGCCTTGGTACAAGAAAAAATGATGACCGCATTGATTTGTTATCAAAATTTGGTTATGCATTAACGCCTAAATTAGATGCAGCGGCATTAATTAATTTTCATTCACAATTTTCAAAAGGGTACAATTACAATAGTGATGGAACTAAAGATCTTTTATCCAATTTTCTTTCTCCCGGTTATGTTTTAATAAGTCTTGGGTTGGATTATAAACCTGTAAATGGATTATCCATTTTTGTATCGCCCATTACATCGCGATGGACAATTGTAAGCAATGATAGCCTATCAGCAAAAGGCGCGTATGGCGTGGCTCCTGGCAAAAAATCGAAAAATGAAATCGGCGCTTTTGCAAGCATTACTTACATCGCGGATCTTAATAATGCTAAAACAATTAATTACAATGGAAGGCTGGATCTGTTTTCAAATTATGAACACAATCCCCAAAATATAGATATAATGTTCAACAATATGTTTACTGCAAAATTTTCTAAACTGCTTACAACAAGCGTTGGTCTTAATTTAGTATATGATGATGATGTAAAACTTTTTGGGCCAAATCATGATTCGCCTGCGTTGCAATTAAAATCTTTAATAGCTGTGGGATTAAGTGTGAAGTTGTAAATGCCCCTGCCAAACCTTTCCCCGAAGGAACTTTACTTGTTCCCCTTCGGAGTTAGGAGCTAAATTTTCAATAATCCCTGCAATCCCCTGCCCGCCGCCAACACAAGCTGTTACGATTCCGTATTTTTTATTGAGGCGTTTCATATCATTAATAATTTGTACAGTAAGTTTAGCGCCAGTGCATCCGAGCGGATGACCTAAAGCAATTGCGCCGCCATTGATATTTACTTTTGCCGGATCTAATTCTAATGTTTTAATAACTGCAAGCGATTGCGAAGCAAATGCTTCATTCAATTCAATTAAATCTATTTGAGATAAATTCATTCCGGCTCTTTTCAAAACTTTAGGAACCGCTTCCACAGGACCGATGCCCATTACACGCGGATGCACTCCGGCGCTTACGCATTGCACCAATCGTGCAATTGGTTTTAATTTTAATTCATTCATCATTTTTTCACTCATTACAATCACGAAAGCTGCGCCATCACTGGTTTGTGAAGAATTACCTGCGGTAACAGTTCCACCCAAAGCAAAGACGGGTTTTAATTTGGCAAGCGCTTCCATTGAAGTATCTGCTCGCACACCTTCATCGGTATCTACTACAAAATTTCTTTTTTCTTTTTTATTATTTTTATCAACATAAATTTCTTCCACATTCATCGGAAGTATTCCACTTTTAAAATATCCGTTGTTAATTGCATTCAATGCTTTTTGATGGGAATGCAAACTAAATTCATCCTGTTGTTCACGAGTTACATTATATTCTTTGGCAACAGCTTCGGCAGTTAATCCCATTCCCAAATAATAATCGGGAGTTACGGATGCAACTGAATATGCGGGCACTGTTTTCCATCCTGATGTGGGAACCATCGTCATACTTTCGGTGCCGCCTGCGATAATGCAATCGGCCATTCCGGTTTTTATTTTTGCAGTAGCAATAGCAATTGTTTCAAGTCCACTTGCACAATAACGGTTCACCGTTACGCCAGGAACTTCAATACCGAGCGCTCTTACACTTATCATTCTGCCAACCTGTAAGCCTTGCTCCGCCTCAGGTACAGCGTTTCCAACAATAAGATCATCTACTCTTTTGCTATCCAGTTCGGGCACACTTGCGAGTAATCCTTTAATCACATCAACTGCTAAATCATCAGGACGGTAAAAACGAAATCCGCCCTTTTTTGATTTTGTAACTGCGGTTCTGTAACCGGCGATAATGTATGCTTCCATGAATTTTTATTGTAATAAAAGAAATAAGCAATTTAAGATTTATCTTTTAAAAAATTATAAAATGAACATAAATTAGTTTTTAAATTTCAATGCGCATAAAAAAAATAAATGCGTATATTTGTTTTTATGAAGACAAGATTAAATCTTACAATTGATGACTGTTTACTTTCTGATATGAAAGCCTACGCAAAAAAACAAGACACAAGTGTTTCAGACCTGGTTGAAAATTATTTTAAAAGTGTAACTAAATCTAAAAAACGAAAAAATATTATTGATTTAGTTGAAAGGTTAAACCCTCCTGCAATAAATAACAAAGCTGATTTAAAAAAGTTATTTTACAAAAATCAGGCAAAAAAATATGGCTTCTAAAGTTTTCATAGATGCAAACATATTGCTTGATTTTACATTAAAGCGTCCGGGCTATGCTGAAGCGAAACAAATTTTTGAACTGGCTATTAATGGAAAAATTCATGCGTTTGTAACACCTGCTATTGTTCACATAGTTGGATATTGGTTGACCAAAGCATACGGAGTTTCGGAAACTAAAGAGATAATGATTACATTATTAATAGATATACAAGTAATAGATATTTCGCATGAAACTACTTTAAATGCTTTGCATTCTAAAATAAATGATATTGAAGATGCATTGCAGTATTATACAGCAATACACCATAAACTGGATTATTTTATTTCGAGAGATAAGCAATTAAAGAAAGAAAGTATTGCGGTCTTGCCCGTTTATACACCTAAAGAATTTTTAAAAGGGTTTATTTCTTTTAATAGTTAAGATTCCAAAACTTCAATTCAAATAATTTCCCACAATCGGCACTCTTCTCCCTACGCCAAATGCTTTTGGAGAAACGCGAATGATTGGGCAAAATTGATTTCGCTTGTATTCATTTTTATTTACCATACTTAAAATCCTGTCAACAAGAGGCGCATCAAAACCTTGCGCTTTTATTTCATTCGGCCCTTTTACTCTTTCAATATATTGGTATAAAATTTTATCTAAATTATCATATTCAGGAAGGCTGTCAGTATCTTTTTGATCGTGCCTTAATTCAGCAGAAGGCGCTTTTGAAATAATATTTTTGGGAATGACTTCATTTTCTGAATTAATAAATTTTGCCAACTCATAAACTTGTGTTTTGTAGCAATCGCCCAACACGCCAAGCCCTCCGGCCATATCGCCGTATAAAGTGCCATAACCCGTTGCCAGCTCGCTTTTATTGGAAGTGTTTAATAAAATATATCCAAACTTATTTGCAAAAGCCATCAATAAATTGCCTCTCGTACGGCTTTGAACATTTTCTTCAGCAACATTAAAAGGCAAGTCTTTAAAATACGGTTTAAGTTCTTTTAAAAATTGATTGTAAATCTTTTTTATTGAAACAATATCATAAGGATTGCCGAGATTTTTACTTAATTTTTCAGCATCATAACGGGAATGCGTACTCGAAAATTCGGAAGGCATTAAAATGGCTCTTACATTTTCTTTGCCTAACGCTTTGCATGCAAGCGCTAACGTTACGGCGCTGTCAATCCCACCGCTGCTTCCAATGATCGCTTTGGTGAATTTCATTTTTGTGAAATAATCTTTTATCCCTAAAACAATAGCTTCATATATCTGCGGAATATTTAATTCAGGTGTATAATATAATGGATCAATCGGCCGGTTGGTCATTGCAATTGCTGGCTCAATTACATCGGCATCTATGCCACCATTATCTTTCAAATTTATTTCGGCAATATCTTCTTTAAACTGCGAAAGCTGGTAACAAAGATTCGCATCTTTATCAAATACCAACGATGCGCCGTCAAACACAATTTCCGTCTGGCTTCCAACAGCGTTGCAATAAATTAATGGCAGCTTATATTTTAAAACATTGGCTTTAATAATCGCTTTTCTATCTTCAATATGTGTATAATCAAACGGCGATGCGGAAATATTTATCATCATATCGGGCTGCTGATTCATTAAAATATCCATCGGGCAAATACGGTACAATGGATTATCGCCAAGATTCCAGATGTCTTCACAAATGGTAAGGGCAATTTTTTTGCCTTTAAAATTTATTACGTTCCAATTGTATGCGGGCTCGAAATAACGATATTCATCAAACACATCATAATTGGGAAGGCATGTTTTGTGCGCAATATTTTTTATTTCTTTTTGGTACAAAAAAAATGCAGCATTAAA
The DNA here is from genome assembly GCA_025933775.1 of Chitinophagaceae bacterium. Lineage (GTDB taxonomy): Bacteria > Bacteroidota > Bacteroidia > Chitinophagales > Chitinophagaceae > Ginsengibacter. Next base: position 11,592 of record JAICZH010000005.1, on the reverse strand, counting down.
AAGGTCTTTGCCTTCTCTTGCCGGGTTACGATCGGGCGCGCCAACAATTACAGCAATATCATTGGCATATTGTTTTATTACATCAATGCTTTCATAACATTTATTAATGAAGTCATTAAAATCTACAAAGTCTCTTGCAGGATAGCCGCAGATGCACATTTCACTGAAAACAATGAGATCGGCATTTTTATTTTTTGCCAATTGTATTGCTTCAATAATTTTATTGGTATTACTTTTAAAATTGCCGATATGATAATTTTGCTGCGCAAGAATAATTTTCATTTTGCAAAATTAGGAGAATAAATTTTCAAAGATTTTCATTACCAGAAACTATCTTTTAAAATATACCAAAAATTTATTTTTTGTTGGCGCAATTTCAAAGAAATGCCTATCTTTACTATCCGTTAATGGGTTTAGTTTGGTTTTCTTTGTGGCTGATGTTTCTCTTCAACAGGTTTCTTCAGTTCATTGTATCTGCTAATTCATTAATTGAATTTTCAATTTTATTTTAAAAAAAAGTTTTTACAATGAACATTTATGTAGGTAATCTCAGTTGGTCAATGACTGATGATGATTTAAGCAATTTATTTAGCCAGTACGGATCCGTTACAAGCGCTAAAATTCTAAAAGAAAAAAATACGGGACGCAGCAAAGGCTTTGGTTTCGTAGAAATGGAAGACGATGAAGCAGCTAAAACTGCAATCGCTGCATTAAACGAAAGTGAAGTGCAGGGGCGCAAATTAATCGTCAATGAATCTCAACCACGGCCTGAAGGAAGCAGCTACAAAAAAAGTGGTGGTGGCGGATATGGTGGTGGAAGAGGCGGCGGCGGATATGGCGGCGGAAGAAGCAGCGGTGGCGGATATGGCGGCGGCGGTGGCTACAAAAAAGGCGGCAGCGGCGGATATGGCAACAGCAGAAATGGCGGCGGATACAGTAAAGATTATTAATAAATAAACAATACTGAAATTATTAAAACCCTTTTCAATTTAATTTTGAAAAGGTTTTTTTTGTACTATATATTAGCAGAATTTTTTGTACGAATGTTGGGTTATTCTTTTTCAGAGTTCACAATTCTTATTTAATCAATTGAACTATCCTCAAGGGGCAATAAGAATTTCATAGCAGCCACAAAACTAACGGTAACGCATACACGAAAATTTTATAATAAAAAAGGAGCAAGATTTTTTTCTTACTCCTAAATTTTATTTATTGGCTAATTGGCATATTGGCTAATTAGCATATTGGCTAATTAGCAAATTAAATTTATTCTTCTTCATCAAAAGCCATTGCTTCTTTGGCTGTCATCAACAATTCATATTCTTCTTTGCTGCCTACTACCATATTTTCAAACTCCCTTAACCCCGTTCCTGCAGGTATCGGATGACCCGTGATTACATTTTCTTTCAGGCCAAGCATGGTATCTGTTTTTCCTTGAATAGCCGCAGATGATAATACTTTGGTTGTTTCCTGGAAAGATGCTGCAGATATCCAGCTTTGTGTACCAAGCGATGCTTTTGTAATACCAAGCAACAATGGTGAAGATGTTGCGGGATGCGCATCGCGGTATTCAACTGTTTTTTTATCGGCTCGGCGCAATATTGAATTTTCTTCTCTCACTTCGCGAAGCGTAACAATTTTTCCTGGCCGCATTTTGGTGCTGTCGCCAGATTCTGTAACAACTTTCTTGTCGAATATCCAATCATTTTCAGCATTAAAATCATAACGATCTTCCGTATCGCCTTCAAGAAATTTAGTATCGCCCGCATCTTCAATAGTTACCTTGCGCATCATTTGCCTTACAATAACTTCAATATGTTTATCATTAATTTTTACACCTTGCAAACGATATACTTCCTGAATTTCATTTACCACATATTCCTGAACTGCAAATGGTCCTTTGATAGAAAGAATATCAGCAGGAGCAATTTGCCCGTCTGATAAGGCAACACCAGCTTTTATAAAGTCTCCGTCCTGAGCGAGTATCTGGCGGGTAAGTGGAACTAAATATTTTTTTATAACGCCATCTTTTGCTTCTACAATTATTTCTCTGTTGCCACGCTTAATATTTCCAAAAGAAACAACTCCATCAATTTCTGAAACAACTGCAGGATTACCCGGATTTCTAGCTTCAAACAATTCTGTTACGCGTGGTAAACCTCCTGTAATATCTCTCAACTTACCTAACACTCTTGGTATTTTTACAATAACCTGTCCGGCTCTTACTTCTTCGGCTTCATCCATTGTAATATGAGAGCCAACCGGAAGGTTATAAGTTTTAGACTCTTTTTTACCTTCAACAGTTATAGAAGGAATTCTTGCTTTATCTTTTGTTTCAATTACTACTTTTTCCCTGTGGCCGGTTTGTTCATCGGCCTCTTCGCGATAAGTAATGCCTTCAACAATGTTTTCAAATTTTATATTTCCATCAATTTCAGAAACGATAACATTATTAAAAGGATCCCACGAACAGATTACATCGCCTCTTGTAATTTTTTGTCCGTCTTTTACATTAAGCGTAGCGCCATAAGGAACATTATTGGTAATGAGCAGGCGATCATTTTTTATATCCATGATTCTTACTTCGCCTGTACGGCCAATAACAACTTTTGTTTTTTCACCGGTATTATTAATGGCATCAACTGTACGCAAACCATCAAACTGAATAGTACCGTCAAATTTAGCATTTAATGTAGATTCAACAGATGCGGAACCTGCAACACCACCCACGTGAAATGTACGTAACGTAAGCTGGGTGCCGGGTTCACCGATTGACTGTGCGGCGATAATTCCAACAGCATCGCCCTTTTGCGCTGTATAACCAGATGCCAAATTTTTACCATAACATTTTACACAAACACCCCGACGGCTTTCGCAAGTAAGCACTGAACGTATTTCAACCACTTCAACACCGGCTTCATCAATGTTGTGAGCGACATCTTCGGTAATGAGGCCGCCTGCTTCAATAATCAATTCATCCGTTACAGGATTATAAATATTATGTAATGAAGTTCTTCCTAAAATTCTATCGTATAAAGGCTCAATAATATCTTCGTTATCTTTCAATGCTGTGGTGGCGATACCTCTTAAAGTACCACAATCTTCATCATTAATTACTACATCCTGCGCCACATCAACAAGTCTTCTGGTTAAGTAGCCGGCATCAGCAGTTTTCAATGCGGTATCTGCAAGTCCTTTGCGGGCGCCGTGTGTTGAAATAAAATATTCCAATACATTTAATCCATCTTTAAAGTTAGAAAGAATAGGGTTCTCAATAATTTCACTTCCGGTGCTACCTGACTTACGCGGCTTTGCCATCAATCCCCTGATGCCTGCTAATTGTTTAATTTGTTGTTTGGAACCTCTTGCTCCGGAATCGAGCATCATATAAACAGAATTGAAACCTTGTTTATCATTTGCCAATTCGCGTATAAGCGTCTCCGTTAGCCTGGTATCTACACGGCTCCAGATATCTATGATACCATTGTATCTTTCGTTGTTTGTAATAAGTCCGGCATTATAATTATCCCACACTTCATCTACTTCTCCACTTGCATTATCAATCATTTCCTGCTTTGTATCAGGAATAATAAGGTCATTAATATTAAATGATAATCCTCCTTTGAAAGCCATGCGGAAACCGAGTTGCTTTATATCATCTAAAAATTTTGCGGTGGCAGGAATGTTGGTCCATTTAATAATATCACCAATAATTTCACGCAAAGCTTTTTTAGTAAGCAATGCATTTATATATCCTGCGCCTTTGGGCACATATTGATTAAAGATTACCCGGCCCACTGTTGTATCAATTAATTTCTTTTGAAGTGTACCATCGTCTTTGCGAACATTTGCTTTTACTTTTATAGTTGCATGTAAATCTATTTGCTGTTCGTTATATGCAATAATTACTTCTTCAGTTGAATAAAATGATTTTCCTTCACCTCTTACCGGTTGGTCTTTGGTAGATTTTTTTCCTTTGGTAATATAATACAACCCCAAAACCATATCCTGAGAAGGAAGTGTGATGGGCGTTCCATTTTGCGGATTTAAAATATTGTGTGAAGAAAGCATGAGCATTTGCGCTTCCAATATAGCTGCATTGCTTAATGGAACATGCACCGCCATTTGGTCTCCATCAAAATCGGCATTGAATGCTGTTGTTACCAAGGGATGTAATTGAATAGCTTTGCCTTCAATTAACTTCGGCTGAAATGCCTGTATTGACAAGCGATGCAGCGTTGGAGCACGATTCAATAATACAGGATGTCCTTTTAAAATATTTTCAAGAATATCCCAAATGATGGCTTCTTTTTTATCAACCAGTTTACGTGCACTCTTCACTGTTTTTACAACACCTCTTTCAATTAATTTGCGAATGATAAACGGCTTGAATAATTCCGCAGCCATATCTTTTGGCAAACCACATTCGTGCATTTTTAATTCAGGACCTACCACGATTACTGAACGGCCGGAATAATCAACACGTTTTCCTAAAAGGTTTTGGCGGAAACGTCCTTGTTTACCTTTCAATACATCACTCAATGATTTTAATGCACGGCCGCCTTCTGCTTTTACAGCATTTGATTTACGTGAATTATCGAATAAAGAATCAATAGCTTCCTGCAGCATTCTTTTTTCATTGCGAAGAATTACTTCAGGCGCTTTAATTTCTAATAATCTTTTTAAACGATTGTTACGAATAATAACCCGACGATATAAATCATTTAAATCGGAAGATGCAAAACGGCCACCATCCAATGGTACAAGCGGGCGCAGTTCCGGTGGAATAACCGGAATGTATTGCATCACCATCCATTCAGGGCGGTTATTGATTCTTGTATTGGCATCGCGAAAACTTTCCACAACACTTAAACGCTTCAATGCATCTGCTTTACGTTGTTGTGAAGTTTCATTGGCTGCTGCATTACGAAGATCGAATGACAATTGATCTAAATCTATTCTTTGCAACATATCATGAACAGCTTCGGCGCCCATTTTTGCAATAAATTTATCCGGGTCTTCATCCGGTAAATGCTGATTATCTTTTGGAAGTGTATCCAATATATCCAGGTATTCTTCTTCGGTTAAAAGGTCACCATAATTTTGGCCTTTATCAACGCGAACGCCTGGCTGTATAACAACAAATCTTTCGTAATAAACAATTGTTTCTAATTTCTTAGAACTCATTCCCAATAAATAACCAATCTTATTTGGCAATGATTTAAAATACCAGATGTGAACAACCGGCACCACTAATTTTATATGACCCATCCTTTCGCGGCGCACTTTCTTTTCGGTAACTTCAACACCGCACCTATCGCATACGATGCCTTTGTAACGAATGCGTTTATATTTGCCGCAGGCGCATTCATAATCTTTTACCGGGCCAAAAATTCTTTCGCAAAACAAGCCATCTCTTTCGGGCTTGTATGTGCGATAATTAATTGTTTCGGGTTTTAATACTTCGCCATAACTTTTTTCTAAAATAGAATCAGGAGAAGTAAGGCCAATTGTAATTTGAGAAAACGTTGGACGTGGACGATTTTCTTTTCTTATCATATTTTAAAATTTACCCCAAACCCCTAAAAGGGGCTTAGAATTTCTTGTTTTAATTTATTAATGTTTCCTTTATTCCCCTTTAGGGGGTAAGGGGTTTATTCAAATTGTAAATCCAATCCCAAACCTCTCAATTCATGCACCAATACATTGAAGGATTCAGGAACACCAGGTTTTGGAATATTATCACCTTTTACTATCGCTTCATAAGTCTTAGCCCTTCCTATAATATCATCCGATTTTAATGTGAGCAATTCCTGGAGAATATTTGATGCGCCATAGGCTTCCAATGCCCACACTTCCATTTCACCAAAACGCTGTCCGCCAAATTGCGCCTTACCTCCCAAAGGTTGTTGGGTAATTAAGCTGTATGGCCCAATGGAGCGTGCATGCATTTTATCATCAACCATGTGGTGCAACTTGATTACATAAATAATACCTACTGTTGCTTTTTGATCGAAGCGATCGCCGGTTTCACCATCATATAAATAAGTGTGGCCAAAGGTTGGCAATTTTGCTTTTTCTATTTGTTCAGCAATTTCAGAAACAGATGCGCCGTCAAAAATTGGCGTTGCATATTTTTTATCTAATTTTTCACCAGCCCATCCAAGAACGGTTTCATAAATCTGTCCCAAATTCATACGGCTCGGCACACCCAATGGATTTAATACAATGTCCACCGGAGTTCCATCTTCAAGGAAAGGCATATCTTCCTGGCGAACAATTTTTGCAACAATACCTTTATTTCCATGACGGCCAGCCATCTTATCTCCTACCTTCAACTTACGTTTTACTGCGAGATATACTTTGGCTAGTTTCAATACGCCTGCAGGTAATTCATCCCCAATTGAAATATTAAATTTCTCTCTTTTGTATCTGCCCAATTCTTCATTGTATTTAATATTATAATTGTGCAATAAAGTATTAATATGATCATCAGTTTTCGCTTCACCAGTCCATCCTAATGGGTTCACATTTTGATAATCAATATTCGCAAGATTTTTTTGTGTGAATTTAGAACCTTTGCCAATAAGCGTTTCGCCAAAATTATTACTTACGCCTGCTGAGTTTTTATCTTTTAATAAAGTCAACAATTTACTGATAAGCAATTCTAAAATATCCGCTTCAATCTTTTCATGAGTTTTATCAATCTTTTCAAGCGAAGCTTTTTCTTTTACTTTACCATTCTTATCTTTCTTAGCGCGCTGAAATAATTTTTTATCTATCACCACACCTTCTGTACCACTTGGCGCTTTTAAAGAAGCATCTTTTGCATCGCCTGCTTTATCACCAAAAATGGCTCTTAATAATTTCTCTTCCGGTGTTGGATCGCTTTCTCCTTTTGGGGTAATTTTTCCAATAAGAATATCACCTTCCTTTACCTGTGCGCCGATTCTTATCACACCATTTTGATCCAAATCTTTGGTTGCTTCTTCACTTACATTAGGAATATCAGGCGTTAATTCTTCTTCGCCTAATTTTGTATCACGCACTTCCAATTCAAATTCATCAATATGTATGGAAGTGAATAAATCTTCTTTTACAACTTTTTCACTTATCACAATGGCATCTTCAAAATTGTAACCTTTCCATGGCATGAAGGCAACTTTCAAATTGCGGCCCAGAGCCAGTTCGCCGTCTTTTGTTGCATAACCTTCCGTTAAGAAATCTCCGGCTTTTACTGTCTGTCCTTTTTTTACCGCAGGGCGAAGATTGATACAAGTGCTTTGATTTGTTTTTATAAATTTGGTAAGTTTATAAACCACGAGATCTTCTTCAAAGCTTACTAATTTTTGAGATTGATTCCTGTTGTAACGAACATGAATTTCATTGGCATCAACATATTCCACCACACCATCACCGTCCGCATGAATCTGAATCCTTGCATCTCTTGCAGCTTTAGCTTCAAGGCCTGTTCCCACAATGGGAACTTGAGGAAGAATTAATGGAACAGCCTGCCGTTGCATGTTTGAACCCATCAAGGCACGGTTAGCATCATCATGTTCTAAGAAAGGAATTAATGAAGCGCTTAAACCTACAATTTGGTTAGGCGCCACATCCATGTACTCTACTTCGTTTTTATCAAGAATAGGAAAATCGCCGGTTTCACGGGATTTTACTTTGTCATTTAAAAAATTTGATTTTTCATCAAGCGGTGCATTTGCCTGTGCAATCTTTGCAGTGTCTTCTTCTTCTGCACTTAAAAAATATACTTTCTTCATGTCCACATGACCATCATGCACTTTACGATAAGGCGTTTCAATGAAACCCATTTCATTAATTTTTGCATGAACACAAAGTGTTGAGATCAATCCAATGTTTGGCCCTTCAGGAGTTTCAATTGTACACAAACGGCCATAATGTGAATAGTGAACGTCGCGAACCTCAAAGCCTGCACGCTCTCTGCTTAGACCACCGGGGCCAAGTGCAGAAATACGGCGCTTGTGTGTTATTTCACTTAAAGGATTTGTTTGATCTAAAAATTGTGATAACTGGGACGTTCCAAAAAATGAATTGATAACAGACGATAATGTTCTTGCATTAATCAAATCAACAGGAGTAAAAACTTCATTATCTCTTACATTCATTCGCTCGCGAATGGTACGCGCCATACGTGCTAACCCAACGCCAAACTGAGCATACAACTGTTCTCCCACTGTGCGAACCCGACGATTGCTTAAATGATCAATATCATCAATTTCACTTTTTGCATTGGTAAGTAAAACGAGATATTTTATTATTGCAATAATATCTTCTTTGGTTAATACTTTTTTTTCAATTGGATAATTTAAACCAAGTTTACGATTAATTTTATAACGGCCTACTTCTCCTAAATCGTAACGCTTATCACTGAAAAATAATTTATCAATAATACCGCGTGCTGTTTCATCATCGGGCGCATCTGCACCGCGCAATTGGCGGTAAATATGTTGCACTGCTTCAATCTCACTATTAGAAGTATCTTTATTTAATGTGTTATAAATAATAGCATAATCGCCGCTCACTTCTTCTTTCTGAATAAAAACACTTTTTACTCCTAATTCTAAAATCATTGCAATGTTGTCATCATCCAGAATAGTATCTCTTTCCAAAACGATTTCATTTCTTTCAAGACTTACTACTTCACCCGTATCTTCATCTACAAAATCTTCAACCCATGTGCGCAGAACTCTTGCTGCCAAACGTTTTCCAATATGAGCATGCAATGTTTTTTTATCAGCTTTTATTTCTTCAGCCATGCCAAAAAGCTCTAAAATATCTTTATCAGTTTCATAGCCGATGGAGCGCAATAAAGTTGTTACCGGAAATTTTTTCTTACGATCAATATAAGCGTACATTACATTATTAATGTCGGTAGCAAATTCCATCCACGCACCTTTAAAAGGAATAACCCTTGCGGAATAAATTTTAGTTCCGTTTGGGTGTACTGACTGTCCGAAAAATACGCCAGGTGAGCGATGCAACTGACTTACCACTACTCTTTCAGCTCCGTTAATTACAAAAGTGCCGCGTGGCGTCATGTAAGGGATGTTTCCTAAAAAAACATCCTGAACTATGGTTTGAAAATCCACGTGCTCTTCGTCGTTACAGCTCAGGCGCAGCTTGGCTTTCAGCGGAACAGCATACGTAAGCCCACGTTCAATACATTCTTCAATAGTATATCTTGGAGGGTCAACGAAATAATCCAAAAATTCCAGCATGAAAATATTTCGTGTATCGGTAATTGGAAAATTTTCCTTAAATACACGAAACAGTCCTTCCACATTACGTTTATCGGGTGTAGTTTCTAACTGGAAAAAATCTTTAAAAGATTGTATCTGTATCCCTAATAGATCGGGGGTTTCCGCCAAATGTTCAATTTTTCCAAAACTGATTCTTTGATCTGGAGCTACTTTAGTTGAAGCCATATTTTAGTTAAAATATTTTAAAGTGAGAGCGCCTTTATAAGGATAATTTCAAGATTTTCGCTACTTATCCAAAAATAAAGGATTGCAAAAGTAAGCATATTTATTCAAATAATTTAATATAAAATTTTTCCCAAAAAAGTTTAGGAAAAATTTTATATTAAAATTAATTATGCATCTGGCTTAAAAGATAAATTTCTAACCCTATTCTGTTGAAAAATTATTGTATTTCAACTTCAGCGCCGGCCTCAGTAAGTTTGTTTTTAATTTCTTCTGAAGTGGCTTTGTCAACACCTTCTTTAATTGGTTTAGGTGCGCCATCAACAAGCTCTTTGGCTTCCTTCAAACCAAGGCCTGTAAGTTCTTTTACAATTTTTACAATGCCAAGTTTATTGGCGCCCGGCGCTTTAAGAATTACATTGAAAGAAGTTTTTTCTTCAGCTGCTGCGGCTGCGCCGCCACCTGCATCTGCGCTGGCTACAACTGTTGCTGCTGCGGGTTCAATTCCATATTCTGATTTCAAAAATTCAGCTAATTCCTGAACTTCTTTTACTGTTAAGCCTACTAAATTTTCGGCTAATGCTTTTACGTCTGCCATTTTATTTTTGTTTTAATTTTTTCCGCCTTCTTTTCAATTTTATTTTTTTGATCCGGCGGATGGTTTTTAAAAAAATTGTTTTTATTCTAATGAGCCAATTAGCTGATATGCTAATGTGCTAATGAATTATGCTTTTGGTTCTTCTGATTTTGTTTCTTCGGTTGAAGCATTTTGTTCGGTTTTTATTTCATTTGCAGGAGTGCCTTCACTTTTAGTTTCAGAAGTTGTCGCTTTTGAATTTGCAGTAGCATCAATGGTTTCCGGCCTGTTTTGTAAAGCGCCTATCACACGTTGAATGGGCGACATTAGTAAACCGATCACTTCGCCAATTAATTCATTTTTTGTTTTAATTTTTGTAAGAGCAACCAATTGATTATCGCCAACAAAAATATCTCCGTTTAAAAATGCTGCTTTCAATACCGGCTTTTCATTATTGGATTCTTTACGAAAACTACTGATGATTAGCGCGGGATCTTTTGGGCTTTCGCTGAACATTAAAGCAGTAACCTGGTGCAATGAATCGTACACACCAGAATATTTATCATTATCCAGACTTTCCAATGCTTTTTTAATAAGTGTATTCTTTGCCACTTTCATTTCTACCTGCTTATCAAAACAATAACGCCGAAGGTTGTTAACCTGCGCTACGCTTAGGTTTTGGGTATCTGTTATATAAAAATTAGCATACTGAGAAAATTTATTTTTCAAAGCATTTATCACTTCCTGTTTTTGTTCTTTATTCATACAATTTGTTTTGCTGCTTTAAAATTGTAAATAACAATTGAAGCAAATATTTTTTATTAATTCTGGACAGATTTTGCATCTATTGAAATTCCCGGACTCATGGTGCTTGCCATGCTAAGGCTTTTTAAATAAATTCCTTTGGCTGTTGAAGGTTTTAATCTAATAATTGCATTAATCAATTCCTGGCTGTTGGCTTCTATTTTATCTGGAGAAAAACTTACTCTTCCGATTGACGCATGAATGATACCAACCTTATCAACTTTGAATGCAATTTTACCACCCTTCACATCATTCACTGCGGCAACTACATCATTGGTAACGGTTCCTGTTTTCGGATTGGGCATCAGGTTTCTTGGACCTAAAACTTTACCAAGCCTTCCTATCTTTGGCATCACCGAAGGCGTTGCAATTATTACATCCACATCAGTCCACCCTTCTTCAATTTTTTTAATAAATTCTTCAAGGCCTACAAAATCGGCGCCTGCATCTTTTGCTGCTTGTTCCTTATCAGGCGTGCAAAGCACCAACACTTTTTTTGTTTTTCCAGTTCCATGCGGCAATGAAACTGTTCCGCGAATTGCCTGGTCTGCTTTTTTAGGATCTACTCCAAGACGAATATGCAGGTCAACAGAACTATCAAATTTAGTGGTATTAATATCTTTTATTAATGAAGAAGCTTCTTTAAGTGAATAAGCTTTATTTTGATCCACTTTAGCGTTGGCTTCTTTTCTTTTTTTAGTAATCATTTTTTCAAAAAGTTTGTAGTGATAACAACCTGCCTGCCGGCAG
>JAICZH010000059.1 GCA_025933775.1 Chitinophagaceae bacterium | reverse complement strand
TCCGGTAACTTTTCCTACATCGCGTTGCAGCTCTTTAAATCTTTTTTTCTTTTGGCTGAGCGAGCACATAATGGCAATTTTCCATTTTCCATTTAAAATATCCATGGCATCACAAAGCGCTAACATATCTTTGGATGGAAGTTTTTCTGTCATTTATTTTAAAAATTAGTGGTATCCTTAAGGAAACCGGTTTACAACAGTAAATTGGTTACAAATATATACCAAGTTTCGTAACTTTGCATTTCAAATAAATTAATTATAAAAAAATTAAAATAAGAAATTATGAAAAAGGCAAAACAAATAGAAAAAATTTTCAGCCGTCCTTCGCGTCCGGGCATGGTGGGCGATGGTTTCAGGGTGTATAATTATTTTCCTAATGGCTATGCGATACGTGAAAAATTAAGCCCTTTTTTAATGCTCGATTTTGGACCGGCTTTCGATTTTGGACCATCCGACCATCCGCGTGGTGTGGATGTGCATCCGCATAAAGGATTTGAAACGGTAACTATTGCGTACAAAGGAAGTGTGGAGCATTACGACAGCGCAGGCAACAGCGGCGTAATCAATCCGGGCGATGTGCAATGGATGACGGCAGGCTCGGGCATATTGCATAAAGAATTTCACGAAAAAGAATTTTCAAAAAATGGCGGCCCTTTTGAAATGATTCAGCTTTGGGTAAATCTTCCCAAAAAAGATAAATTAACGAAGCCGCATTATCAATCGCTCGTATCTGCTGAAATAAATAAAGTGAAACTCCAGGATAACGGCGGTGAAGTAAATATCATTGCAGGAAATTTTAATGGCACAAAAGGTTCTGCTAATACATTTACTGAATTGAATGTGCTTGACATCAGGCTTAATAAAAATGGAACACTTACAACAGATATTCCAAATGAACATAACACTGCAATTTTAGTTGTTGAGGGAAATATAGAAGTGAATGGGCAAAATGCAAATGAGCATAATTTTATTTTATTTAAAAATGATGGTGAAACAATCAACATAAAAGCAAATGAAAAAAGTGTTTTATTGTTGCTAAGTGGCGTGCCCATCAATGAACCCATTGCGCAATACGGACCTTTTGTAATGAACACCCAGCAAGAATTACAGGAAACATTTATGGAATACCAGTCCGGTAAGTTTGGGGTTTTAAATTAATAATTTTTTGATGGGTGAATATAAAATTATCAATAATAAAAAGCTGATGCATTTTGAAATTCATTCAGAAAATGAAATTGCATTTTTAGAATATCGTTTTTATAAAAATGATATTGCTTTCATGCATACCGAAGTGCCGGCAGTATTGGAAGGAAAAGGAGTGGCATCGGCACTCGCGCAATATGCATTTCAATTTGCCAAAGAACATAAAAAACCGGTAATGGTTTATTGCCCGTTTGTTGCGGCGTATTTAAAACGCCATCCTGAGCTTAAAGAACAATTGGATAAAGAATATTCAGGCTAAAATTATTTGCCACGAATTATCGTGGCAATTTTTTTATTAACAATTTATATTTTAGGACCGCCGGCTAATATTTCTTCATTAGCCCCGTCTTTATATTTTTCAAAATTTTCAATGAAATAACGGGCAAGCATATACGCAGTTTTTACATAAGCATCTTTATCTTTCCAGGTGGCTTTGGCGCTCAGCATTTCAGCAGGCACGCCCGGGCATTCATCAGGTATCATTACACCAAAAACAGAATGCGGATGATAATGAACATTATCCAACTTTCCATTGAGCGCTGCGCAAATCATTGCTCTTGTATATTCAAGTTTCATACGGCTGCCAACACCGTAGCCGCCACCATTCCAACCCGTATTCACCATCCATAAATTTACATCATGCTCTTTCATTTTTTTACCCAGCATCTCTGCATATTTTGCCGGATGCAATGGCAAAAAAGGGGCGCCAAAACATGCGCTGAATGTGGGTTTTGGCTCTTTCACTCCCGCTTCTGTTCCGGCAACTTTTGCCGTGTATCCGCTTATAAAATGATACATGGCCTGCGCTGGATTGAGCTTGCTTATCGGAGGTAAAATTCCATACGCATCAGCCGTGAGCAGAAAAATATTTTTGGGCGTTTTACCAATGGATGGTTCCAAAGCATTAGCAATAAACGTGAGCGGATAACTTACTCTTGTGTTTTCAGTAATTTTTTTGCTTGAATAATCTATTGTGTTGGTGCCGTCAATAAATGTTACATTTTCAACTATTGCGCCTAATTTAATTGCGTTATAAATATCAGGCTCTTCTTCTTTACTAAGATTAATTGTTTTTGCATAACAACCACCTTCAAAATTAAAAACAGTTTCCTCATTCCATCCATGTTCATCATCTCCTATCAGCATTCTATTGGGATCTGCACTCAGCGTGGTTTTACCGGTTCCGCTTAATCCAAAAAAAATAGCTGTATCACCTTTCTTACCCACATTCGCCGAGCAATGCATGCTCAATACGTTTCTATCGTGAGGCAAAATATAATTAAGAATACTGAAAATTGTTTTCTTTATTTCACCTGTGTATTGTGTGCCGCCAATAAGAATTATTTTTTTGGTAAAATTAATAAGCACAAAATTTTTCTGTCGCACGCCATCAATTGAAGGGTTGGCATAAAAATGCGGAACCTGAATTAAATGCCAGTCAATTTTAATATCATTTAATTCTTCTTCTTTCGGCCGTAAAAACATATTGTAGGCAAAAAGATTGGTGCAGGGATTTTCATTTATAACTCTTATGTTTATCCGATAATCAGGATGGGCACATGCATAGCAATCTCTTATCCATATTTTTTTATCAGTAAGATAATCCATCATTTTTTTATACAACAGGTCAAAATATTTTTCATCAATGGGAAGATTAAATTCATTCCAGTCAATGGTGGACGCCGTGATTTTATCTTTTATGATGAATCTGTCTTTCGGGCTTCGTCCGGTAAACTCGCCGGTATCAATCACTAAAGCGCCGGTATCGCTTAAAACGCCTTCGCCTTTGGCAACAGCCTGTTTAATGAGCTCTTCAGGCGGCAGTTGATAATAAATATCATCGGCGTGTTTTAATCCTATATTAAATAAAATGTTTTTTGGAACGGCAAGCATCGTTGGAACAGACATGAAACTTTACAGTTTTGATTAAGAAACAAAATTAGTTATTCAATTGTTTTGTATCATTTAAAAACGCTGCATTGAAGCACATTTGATTTTACAATTACATAAAAACGTTTGTATATCTCCAATAACTTTTCAAAAGCGTTAAATAAAAACAATGAAGAAGGAATTTTTCTTAAAAAGAATGAAAAAATAAATTTTTTAAAGTGTATGTTTTACATGCGTTGATACATTTTGCAAATATTTTTCTCAGGATTAATATTTTTATCCTTATTGTGTTATGCTTAATTTGCATTCTCATTTTATATTAAAAAAAAAATTTATGATAAAAGATATTGTTGCTAAAAATGAAAAAGAAACCAGGGCCGGCTTTGGCGAAGGCATTCATGAATTAGGTAAGAAAAATGAAAATGTAGTTGTGCTCACTGCAGACCTTGCAGGTTCTTTAAAACTGCATCCGTTTATAAAAGATTTTCCTGAAAGATATTTTCAATGCGGCATTGCAGAAGCCAACATGATGGGCATTGCAGCAGGATTAACCATTGGCGGAAAAATTCCTTACACAACCACATTTGCTAATTTTTCAACCGGCAGAGTATATGATCAAATTCGACAATCCATTGCTTATTCTAACAAAAATGTAAAAATATGCGCATCGCACGCAGGACTTACACTTGGCGAAGATGGGGCAACACATCAAATACTGGAAGACATTGGATTGATGCGAATGTTGCCGGGAATGACGGTGGTTGTGCCTTGCGATTTTAATCAAACAAAGGCTGCAACCCTTGCCATTGCTGATTATGAAGGCCCCGTATATTTAAGATTCGGAAGACCCAAATGGCCCAACTTTACCGAAGAAAATCAAAAATTTGAAATTGGCAAAGCGCAAATTTTAGCTGAAGGAAATGATATAACTATTTTTGCTTGCGGTCATTTAGTGTGGAAAGCAATTGAAGCGGCAAAAATTTTGGAAGAAAAAGGAGTGAGCGTGGAGTTGATAAATGTTCATACCATCAAGCCGATTGATGAAGCAGCTATTATTAAATCTGTTTCAAAAACAAAATGCGCCGTTACAGCAGAAGAGCATAATATTTTAGGCGGCCTTGGCGATAGCATTGCACATGTTACTTCGCGTAATTTTCCAATCCCGATTGAATATGTTGGCACAAAAGATACTTTTGGCGAAAGCGGAAAACCTGAAGATCTTTTGAAAAAATATGGATTGGATACGCCTGATATTGTTGCAGCAGCTGAAAAAATAATGGCGAAGAAAAAGGGTTAATCCATTTTTTTCTTATCTGCGTTTAAGCATTACCGTTAGTAATCCTTAAGTAAAAATAAAACATCCCGTTTTTGAATGAACGGGATGTTTTATAAATTTCTATTTGTTTAAAGTTTTTGTTTATGCTGCGAGAACCAGATAATTTTTCCATCTTTCAACCCATTATCATCTTCATAATTTGCTGAATCTACTTTGCCATTTTTATAAGTATCAATTTCTTTGTACCACACATTTATATAATTACTGCTGTCTTTTACTGAATGATTTTTCAGCCATACATCCATTGTGATTTTTACAGAGCTAAGGCTATCGCGCACTTTAGTCCACACATTCATTAAGGAATCTGTGAGGCCTTTAAATTGAAAACCGTCTGCCGAATTAATATAAGCGCTATCATTCATCGTAGCCCGTAGCGCTTTCATATCGCCGTTTTCCCATGCTTTGTACGAATTTAAAACAGTAAGCAATTCCGAATCGGAAACGTTGTTATTAAAATCGGTTGAATAACTTGCCGTGTAAGGCAACACAACAGAACTTGTAGCTGTTGCAGAAGCCGTTGTTTTGTTTTCGCTTTTAGGATTGCAGGCAACCACATAAAAGCATGTTACAACAAATAATAAAATGTACTTCTTCATTTTGTTTTATTTTTAAGTTAATAGAAATGATATTTTAATAGAAGTAAAACAGGAGTTGAACAAAAATTAACAGGTGAGGTGAAGTATAGGGAAGACTTAATGATTCTGTTAAAATAAAACATTTTTTTTGATATTGATCTGGATTTTTTCTTAGATCCTTTTTATTGGTTTCCTACGTTAACGACATTCTATTTAAAACATGCACAAAATTGAAATAAAGCCCTCTTTTTTTGTATTCTTCGAATATAAAATATAAATTTAAACTTTAATCCTTCTTCCCGCTGAATTCTCACCTCGGCCGCTTTTCTTTTATCACAAAAAAAATCGTAAAAAAATGAAACAGTCAGGATTTTTAAAAACCCTTTTGTATGGGTTTAGTTTATTGTTTGTATTTACTTCCTGCAATTCAGGGAGTAACTCTTCTCAAAGCGCCGCTGATAAAGACAGCACAATGGCAGATACCTCTACAACTATGGCTGCGCCTACATCCACGCCATCTGCAGCCCTCGGCAACGTGTTGGTTATAAAACATAAGGTTGCCAACTATGATAAATGGAAAGTTGCTTACGATTCGGATGATTCTGACCGCATGGCAAACGGATTGCATAATTTTGTGATAGGAAGAGGCATGGATGACCCCAACATGATATTGGTGGTTTTAAAAATGGATGATGTAAATAAAGCAAAAGCTTTCTCAACTTCACAAGAATTGATGAATAAAATGAAGAAAGGCGGAGTAATGGGCAAGCCGGAAATTAGTTTTATAAATGTGGTAATGAACGATACAACGAAAATTGATACAAAAGCACGATTAATGGCAACCGACAAAGTAAAGGACTGGGACGCATGGAAAAAGGTTTTCGACAGTCATAAACAGGCTAGGATAGATGCAGGGTTAATTGACAGAGGCGTTGGCTATAGTACAGATGATAATCATCAGATTTCACTTGTGTTTGCAGTAACGGATAAGAAAAAGGCTGACGACTTTTCAAAATCTAAAGATCTTAAAGATAAAAGAGAAGAAGGTGGCGCAATAGGGCCGGCAACTTTTTTCTATTATAATATAGTACAGATGTATTAATTATTTTTTGCAAGGCTGTTGTTATTAATAAAATTATTTCAAACAATTTTTAAAGCACAATATTTTTTGAGCGAATGTTTTTCATACATGAACTTACCTATTTCATGTTTCGGTAATCCATATTTTTTTTGAAAGTAACTGGTAAATAAATTGCACATGAAATTTTCTCATGTGCTTTTTAGTTTTAGCACAATACCGAGCGGGCAGTCTTGTCCGCTTTTTTTTGCTACAAATTGTTACAAATTTTTGCAACGAATTAAACGAATTTGCACGAATTCAAATTTTTTAAATAGTGAAAAATAGTTGGTAAAATCCTTGGTGACATAGTGTGGATAAAGATTTGAAAGAAGTTTACACAAATCGCTTTTGTTAAAATAAAAATTTTTTTGATATTTTACATGCAAAAAAAAATTTATTATTTTTAAACCTTCAAAAAAAAATATGACTGCCTAATATTTCATTATGAACCTTAAAAGACTTGTATTTGGTTTTTTATTTTTATGCATTACTTCTGCTTCATTTAGTCAAACCAAACAATACTTATATTATTTTGATAAAGACCTCAATACTGTTGAAAGCTCAAAAGCAGTTTTTTATGGAACAGGAGCCTATGAAGGAGATCTTTTGAAACTAATGCTTTATAATAATCTTGATAAGCATCTTGTAATGATTGAGCATTTTAAAGATTCCTCATTACAAGTAAGCGACGGGCTTTTTGATTCTTATTATAAAAATACTGCAAAGGAATTGGAAGGAAATTATGCTAACGGAAAAGAAGATGGTTTGTGGGAACATTGGGATAGCGCCGGCCATTTAATTGATTCTTCTATTTATGAAAATGGAGAAAAAATTAATTCAACCCAAATCGGCTATTATAAAAATGGCGCCTTAGATAGTTTTGTAACTAATGATTTTAAATCAAACCTATTACAAAAAAAATTTTATGATGATAGTAGCAGAATAATAAGTGAAGTAAACTTTATTGGACAAAAGGGATTTGAAAAAGTTTATAGTAATGGAATTATAACAAGAGAAGACTCAGTTTTTACAAGAGAGGAAATTGAAGCATCTTTTCCCGGAGGTCCGAATGCATGGCAAAGATATATCGTGTCATCAATGATCAACAAATTTAATGGTCTGAGAGATGAGCGTTATGGCACTTGTATTGTAAAATTTATTATTAGTACCGATGGAAAAATTAAAAATGTGGAAGCTACTACCATGCAAGGAACTATGCTCGCTAAGATAGCGATTGACATTATAAAGGACAGTCCCCGTTGGAAACCTGCTTCGCAATATGGGCGATTAGTTAATGCATACAGGCTACAACCTGTTACCATGACAGCTCCTAACTAATTGTAATCATCGTTTAGTTATCTTAATAAAAATTATTACTAACGGTTACGCATATACGCAGTTTTTTACAAAACAATATCCTGTACAATTTCACTTTTTAAAGGATAATCAGTATTAAAGTGTAGGCCGCGGCTTTCATGGCGCAATTGCGCTTCTTTTACAATTAAATAACCAACCGTAATTAAATTTCTTAATTCACAAAGCTGAGGTGATACAAAAGTTTTTTCATATAAATTTTCTGTTTCTTCATGCAGCAAATCAAGCCGTCTCATTGCTCTTTCAAGCCTTACATCTGTTCGTACAATACCAACATAATCGGTCATCAATAATTGCAATTCTTTAAGGCTTTGTGTTATTAAAATCATTTCTTTGGGAGCAGTAGTTCCTTTTGCATTCCAATCGGGAATGGCTTCATTAAAATGTAATAAATTTATTTTTTCAATACTATTTAAATAACATCTATGAGCAAACACCATTGCTTCTAATAGTGAATTACTTGCAAGCCGGTTAGCCCCGTGAAGCCCGGTGCTGGCGCATTCTCCGCAGGCATATAAATTTTTTATAGAAGACCTTCCCCACTCGTCCGTTTTTATTCCGCCACAACTGTAATGTGCAGCCGGCGCTACAGGAATAAATTGTTTGGCAACATCTATTCCTATTGATAAACATTTTTCAGTAATGTTGGGAAAGTGGTGCACAAATTTTTTCATATCCATTTTTGTGCAATCCAAAAAAACATTTTCAGTACCGTTAATTTTCATTTCATTATCTATGGCACGTGCCACCACATCGCGCGGAGCCAGCTCTTTTCTTTCATCATATTTTTCCATGAAAGCTTCGCCTTTATTATTTCTCAAAATAGCGCCATCGCCGCGTACGGCTTCTGTAATTAAAAATGCTTGTCCGCTTTTTCCGGCTTCATATAATGCTGTAGGATGAAATTGAATGAACTCCATATTTTCTATTCTTCCTTTTGCACGATACATCATCGCAACGCCATCGCCGGTTGCAATAGATGGATTGGTAGTAGTTCTATAAACTTGCCCGTTGCCGCCGGTTGCGAGCAAAATAATTTTTGAAATTATTTTTTCAATTTCATTGTTGTGCATGTTGAGAACATACACGCCGAAACATTCAATATCGGGAGTGGATTTGGTAACGAGATAACCAAGATGATGCTGGGTGATAATATCAACAACAAAGCAATGGCTTATTAAAGTAATGTTTGGCTTAGAAGCAATCGCTTTCAATAAAGTATCTTCAATTTCTTTGCCCGTAATATCTTTATGATGCAGGATGCGAAACTCGCTATGGCCGCCTTCTTTGCCGAGAGCATATTCGCCGGAATGTTCTTTGTCAAAATGAGCGCCCCAGCTTATGATTTCTTTTATCCGCTCCACCCCTTCTTTTACAACTATCTCAACAATTTTTGGATCGCACAATCCATCGCCTGCAATTAAAGTATCATCAATATGTTTTTCAAAACTATCATTATCAAAATCAGTAACGCCTGCAACGCCGCCCTGGGCATACTTTGTATTGGTTTCTTCGCTGAAAGTTTTGGTAAGAATTGTTATCGTTTTATCGGGACAATCCTGCGCTACTTTAAGTGCGTACGTAAGTCCTGCAATACCACTTCCGATTACAAGGAAATCTGTTTTCAATGTTTAAGTTTTAGTTTCTTTTCAAAATTTATTGCGGCGATAAATTGAACCTTATTCCCTGATTTCTTTGATTGAAGAATTTCTTGTTTTTCTAAACCCATTAAATCATTCCTTGCAGTTTGATTACTAACTCCAAATTTTGTCTGGATTTGTTTAACTGTAAAATAAAGCTCATGATTCTTTAATAAGTCTTGTATTATTATTATTTGTCTTTCACTATAATCTCCCAACCGGATTAAAGAAATAGTTTTTTTTCTTTCTTCAGTCTTTTCTTTAATGTACTTTTTTAAATCATGTAAGGCAACATGAAGTGCTTTTATGTTGTATAAGACAAAGTAGGTTAAATCATTTTCATCGTATTCCGTATGCAAATAAGCCCGGGCATACTGAGTAGGCGCCCGTAAAATTATTCTTGAAATAGACATGTATTCAATAAGCCAATAACCATTTTTTAAAAGATACCAATAAAAAACTGCTCTGGCAGTTCTTCCATTTCCATCTACAAATGGATGTATGTAACCAATTAAAAAATGCAGAATAATTCCTCTGATTATCGGATGA
The DNA here is from genome assembly GCA_025933775.1 of Chitinophagaceae bacterium. Classification (GTDB taxonomy): domain Bacteria; phylum Bacteroidota; class Bacteroidia; order Chitinophagales; family Chitinophagaceae; genus Ginsengibacter. Next base: position 12,171 of record JAICZH010000059.1, on the reverse strand, counting down.
ATAAATTCAGTTTCATTTCCGTCATTCGCAAATAAAAAGAAGTCATGTAATAATTGAGGTAGCAAATTATAGTCTGGAGGAATATAAAATATTTCATTAGTGTCATCCATAATCTTAATATCATTTGTTTGTCTCAATTTGCCTTCATTTGATGAATCTTTTAATGTGTCATTAGTTATTAATTTATGAATTGTCAATAAATTTTCGAGGTTAATTTTTGTCTGCTCATTTTCTACTATCCAGTTCATCGTTTGATAATTATTCAAGATCATTTTTTCAGAATGATTTTTGGGTCTCAATTGTTTTTCAAGCATTTCTTTTGCTACCTTCCGGGTGGTTGCTGCGCCTTCCAATTGACTTGAAGAAATTGCTTCTTCCATAATTGAGCTTATCAGGTATCTGTTTTTTTCTTCAGATGGAATAATGGTACTTCCTTCCAGAAATCCTCCTAAATTAAGATCCAACTGGTGTAAATATTTTTGAATTAATGGTGGAATATTTAAATTAAATTCAAAACCAGGTTTTGACGATATGGTTATTTTTTGTGTATTGAAACGCCTTTGAAATCTTAAATAACTCCAAACTTTTTCAGGTGAAAATTTCCACGTCTTTATTTTATATTTGAAATCTTCCCAGTAAGGATAACTATCCCTTTCGATAGTTCGAAGTTTTTCCGAATAATGCTTTTTTCTTAAAAAATCAATGACATCAGTATCAGGAAAAGAGACAACAGGAGGAATTTCAGGCTTTTTCAAAACATTCCTATTTTTTCCAAAATTAGGAGTAAAATTTAAACTCTCCTAATTTTGGAGAAATTAGGAGAAATTAGGAGATCATTATAAGTAAGATATTTATGCAATAACCAATGCAGGTTCCACCCATGCCTCGCTTTCTTTTAAAAGATTAATAAGCTCCTCCACTGCAATATTTTCAGGGACAGATTTTTTAATAACTTCCTTTCCGCGATATAAAGTTATCTTGCCCGGGCCGCTTCCTACATAACCAAAATCCGCGTCAGCCATTTCGCCGGGGCCGTTTACAATACAACCCATGATGGCAATCTTCACACCTTTTAAATGATTGGTTACGGCTCTTATTTTTGCAGTGGTTTCCTGCAAGTCAAATAAAGTTCTTCCACAACTTGGGCAACTGATGTATTCTGTTTTTGATATTCTCGTGCGCGTTGCCTGCAATATTCCAAATGCAATTGAGTTCATCAATTTATAATCAGGAATTTTATTTGTATCACTATAATGATAACCCAGGCAAATTCCATTTCCAAAACCATCAAGCAACAATGCGCCTGCTTCAATGGCAAAGTGGATAAGGCTTTCATCCATTGTATCATCTTCACTATCGCAAATAATTATTACAGGATTTTTAATTTCATTTTCTTCTAATTCAATAAACATTCTGCGAATGCTTTGCATTGCATTTTTATTTATTGAGCTTACACACACAATAGCCGTAGCATCATTTTTAATTTGATTAAATAATTTTTTTATATCAAATGCAGGATAGTTTTCAGAATAACAATCGAGCATTACAAAATTCATCGTGGATGATCTTTCATTTTTTTCATCTAAATATTGTTGTTCATTAAAAATGGGAAAACATTTTTCTTTATCAATTGTTTGTCTCCATGCATCATAATTATTAATTATCCGCAATGTTCCGGGCAGTGCGAAATCAATTTTTTTATCAGTGCAAAAAATATAATCGGCAGCGATGTCACTGATGTTCCATTTATCAGTAACAGCGTCGTACAAATAACCGATGTCTTCAAGATCATCAGGAGTAATTTTATTTTTTTTACTGAAATCAGCAATCACAACTGGTACATTGTTATCGCCAATATTTTTTATGGCAAATGAATTTCGTTTATCCTTGACCGTTAGAATTGATAAAGAAGATTTTTTTATTGGCGGAATAGAAACACTTTTTACATCAACATATCTTTTTATAATATCTCTGCAAACCGGAATTTCAAATTCAGGGTCTTCAGTTAATGAAACACGAATGGTATCGCCAATGCCATCTTCTAATAAAGTACCAATGCCAATAGCAGATTTTATTCTTCCATCTTCGCCATCACCCGCTTCGGTAACGCCGAGATGCAACGGATAGCAATGCCCTAATTCATCATGCATATTTTCAATAAGCAACCGATACGCTTCTACCATTACTTTAGGGTTGCTGCTCTTCATGCTTAAAACAATGTTGTAATAATTTTCACTTTCTGCAATGCGCAAAAATTCCATCGCACTTTCCACCATACCAATTGGCGTATCGCCATAACGGCTCATAATGCGATCGCTTAATGAACCATGATTGGTTCCGATTCTCATAGCAGTTCCATATTCTTTACAAATTTTTACAAGCGGCGTAAAACGATTTCTTATTCGTTCAATTTCTTCGCGATAATCTGCATCAGAATATTCAATCAGTTCAAATTTTTTCTTATCAACATAATTGCCGGGGTTCACTCTTACTTTTTCTACAATGCGCGCAGCAATTTCAGCAGCGTTGGGTGTGAAATGAATATCGGCAACTAACGGTGTCGTATATCCGCGTTTTCTTAATTCATTTTTTATATTCAATAAATTTTCGGCTTCATTTTTTGAAGGCGCTGTAATGCGCACCAGCTCTGCACCTGCTTCAATGCAACGAATGCTTTGTTCAACAGTTGCAATGGTATTCATTGTATCAGTAGTGGTCATTGTTTGTATGCGAATGGGATGAAAATTGCCCAACAACAAATCGCCCACTTTTACTTCGCGTGTTGCAAGCCGTTTGTATTCCGTTAAAGATTCGGCATAAAGTTCCATAAAATACAAATATTATTATATACAAAAATACGATTTAATGCAATGAGGTTTATTCATTCATTGCAATCTTATTATCCCCTTTAGGGGTAAGGGGTTTACCAATCTTTTTCAGGTTTATCGGCAGCAGCGGCGCCTTTTATTTTATGTAATTTATCCTGAAGTTGTTTTTCATTTTCCAACAATGATTTTAATTTTTCTTCAGCATCTTGTTTTGATAATTTTGAAGGTTGTGGTTTCGGCTCGTTATTTTGTTTTTGTTGCTGCTTATTTTGTTGTTGTTGTTTTTGATCTTGCTTCGGTTGTTGTTGCTTTTTATTTTTTTGATTTTGGTTTTGCTGTTGCTTTTGTTCTTTCAAAGCACGTTGCAAATTTTGCCGTGCATCTTCATCATTAGGATCGAGCATTAAAGCATTTTCATAAGCATTAATACATTCAGGAAGTTTTTTTGCCTGCTGATAGGCAACGCCTTTATTGTAATATGCTTTTTCTTTTGTTGCATTGCCGGCGCTGCTTTGAATGGTATTATCATAAGATTGAACGGCTTCATCCGTTTTATTTTTTCGGTATAAAGTATTTCCTAAATTGTACGAAGCGGTTGCATTATTATCAGCAATTTTAAGTGCATCACGATATGAATTTTCTGCAGCATCGTAATTATTTTTTTTGTACGCTTCATTGCCTTTATAAATTTCATTCTTTACATTTTGCGCAAATAATGAATTACTGATAAAGAAAAAAAACAAACAAGCGGTAATAATTTTTTTATTCATTTTCTTTTTTTCTGAAATAAAAAATTCAATTAATAAGAGCAATAATGCAGCGCATAAAAAATATTGAAAATATTGCTTGAATGCATCAAAAGAGCTATCGCTTAAAGTAGCTGTACCAATGCCCGATAATTTGTTTTTAATATTATTTGCTACCTGGTTAGTGGTAGAATATAATTGATACAAACCATTTCCTGCTTTCGCAATTTCACTCAGCTCCTGCTCATTTAATTTTGTAATTACAATATTTCCTTTGTCATCTGTTTTATAAGCATTGGTCTCAGGATCCATGATGGGCGCACCTTGCGGCGAACCAATACCAATAGTATTAATCATAATTCCTTCTTTGCCCAATTGCTTTGCAATTTTTATAGCATCGTTATCATGGTCTTCACCATCACTTAATAAAATAATTGTTTTATAAGTTTTTTCTTTGGGGTTAAATGCAGCATAACACATTTTCAAAGCATCACCAATTACAGTTCCCTGCGTGGGAACATCATCGGGAGAAGCAGATGCGAGATACATTTTTGCAGCTTCATGATCCACCGTCATGGGCATTTGAAGATAGGCACGCCCGGCAAAAATTACGAGGCCGATTTTATCTTCCGGCGCATTGTCAATAATTTTTGTTATCACCTGCTTGGCACGCTCCAGCCTTGATGGCTGAATATCGCGTGCCAGCATGCTTTTGCTTACATCCAGCGCAATCATTATATCAATGCCTTTGCGTTTTATTTTTTGTGTGCCGTCAGGCGTTACCAGTCCTGCAACTGCAAACGCACATAAAGCAAATCCGATTACAAAAAGGATAAGTTTAAATTTAAATTTCCTGGGAGAAAATTGTTTGGTTAATTGTTTTACAAGAAAAGGATCGCCAATTTTTTTTTCAGCAATTTTTTTCCATCTTATTAATAAAATATAAAGCAACACAATTATAACAATTGCGACGAGCGATAAAAGATATTCAGTGTATTGAAAATGTAACATTGATGTTGCTAAATTATTAATGAATGTGTATGAGAAAGTGTTAAAAAAGTGAGTGGAGGATTATTGAATTATTAAAGCTGCAATAGAAAAATAATTGATAAATTTTTCATATCAGGTTGAGCGTTTCCTTTACCTGGCTTATAAATTCCTGCCCCGGATTTCCGGCGGGAACTTTGCCAATGCTTAGTTCGGAAAAATATTTTGGAACATTATTATCATACGGATTGGTATCATCAATCACCACAGGCATCAGGTATTTGGCGGTATTGCCGTCTATTTTTCTGAATGTATTTACATTATCAGCAGTAAACCATTCGAGCTGCACATAGCCGTCTTTGTGCAATAAACTATTTGCAGAAATAAGCGGAATAAAAAGATCAGCAGATTTTATATTTTTTGCAATTTCTGTTTTAAAATCATCGCCCGGCGCTATTTCCCGGTTGTCGTACCAGCACGTAACGTTATTAATTTTTTCCATTGCAGCTTTTAAATTTTCTACTGCATCTTTATCTTTTATAGTATAGCTTAAAAAAATCATTTTATTTTTTATGGCTAATGGATTTTTTTGTTTCCACTGTTGAGCCAGTTCATTTACAAAATCCTGAGTATTTCCGGGATACGTTACTACATCATAATTTTTCAAAAATTCATATTGCTTTTTTCTTGCATCAGACATATCGTTCACTACAATAATTGTTCTTTTAGTTCCCCAATCGTGCATCGGCTCATTTGATAAAAGGCGCAGAATAAAACGCACCACCCACTCAGGAAAAGCGCAACCGAGAAATAATAAATTTTTATTTTTTAATGCATTAACAATGTTGGTTGCATTTTTTATTTTTTCTTTGAAAGAACCAGTGTATTCAAGCATGTCTTCTTCGCTCAATGCAGGATCTACCGTGTTTAGCAGCGATCCAAAAACATTAAACACAAATGGCTCTTTCAATCTTTCCAAATCATCACTATCAGAAAATGGTTCGTTGATGGAAAAATTTATTGAAGTGGCCGTTTCGTTTCTTACTGCTTTTAAATTATTTTCAAGTACATTGTTATACACTGCGGTGTTGATATAATAATTTAAATCGCTGATGCTTAAAAATTTTTCAAGCAAAGGAAAGTTGAAATTAATGTCGCGTATCATTGATTTTAATTTCCGTATTACATCCATCATTTTCACTTTCTTTTCATTCACCAGGTAATTTACTGCCTGGCTCAACGTTAGATTCTGCTGATCCTGCACATTGTTTATTTCAAGAATTTGTTTGGATAAATATTCGTCAACAGGAATAAGCAAATCATCCTGCTTAAACTTATACATTTCTTTTCCCAGTACAGGTGTTAATTGTTTGTCGGTTATAAAATCGAGCAGTTCATCCCAGTCGCTTTGTTCTGATAAAGTTGTATTCATAAATAAATCAGTAATAAATTAAATAGTTGCAAAGCGGTTGATGCAAAGGATTTGAGAGATGCTATGAAGATAATAAAATTTAATAATTTGTAAAATAATAAAAAATTTTAAACCATACAAAATGCAGCCAACCAGCTACTCAATCATGCTGCTTATTAAAACAAACTCAGCAGTAAATTTTTTTTTATTAAAGAATGTTTTATCTTTTATAAAATTTTCAACAGCCTGTGTAAATGCCGAATTGATAATATTAAAACTATTACATGGAAGCAAAAGCAAAAAATAAAATGATCATCGGAAAAGAATATTCTGAAAAAAATGAAGAAAAAATCGCTGATAAAATAATACAGCTTTTGCAAAAGCAAATGTTTCGGTTGTATGAGAAAAAGAATGAAAAACAACTAAGACAAATACATCCAAAAATGAATGGGTGTGTAAAAGCCGAATTTATTATCGAAAAAAATTTATCTGAAGATTTTAAAACAGGATTATTTAATAACAATGCCTCTTTTCCCGCATGGATACGGTTTTCCAACGGCGATACCAAGCCATTGCCCGACTGGAAAAAAGACATAAGAGGCTTTGCAATTAAAATAATGAATGTGCCCGGAGAAAAAATTGTGGAATCAAAAACAGGCGGCGGCAATCACGATTTTATTTTAATGAACACAAAAAATTTTGTATCAAAAAAAGTAAAACATTTTTATAGAATTTTAAAAGTGGTAACGGTTCCTTACAAGCCCGGAAGTTTTTTCCCAAAATTATTTTCCTTACTGGGCAGCATTCCTATTCTGGTAAGAGCTACCAAAGCAAAAATAAAATGCAACCATCCTTTTGAAATGGAGTATTTCAGCACTGTTCCATATCGCTTTGGTGATGAAACAAAAGCTGTAAAGTATGCGGTAATCCCTTCTGATAAAAATAAACTTGAATACACCGATAAAAAAAGCGCTGATTTTTTACGAGCCAACATGGTGGCCACTTTATTAAAACATGAAATATGGTACGATTTTTTTATCCAGCTACAAACGGATGCAGTAAAAATGCCCATTGAAGACCCAACTGTTGTTTGGGATTCTCCATTTATAAAACTAGCCACCATTCGCATTCCTACACAAATTTTTGATTCGCCAGAGCAAAATGAATTCGGAGATAATCTTTCCTTTAACCCCTGGCATGCATTACCGCAACACAGGCCGCTCGGCAATTTCAACAGGGTGCGAAAAAAAATTTATGAGCAGATGTACGCCTTCAGGCATAAGTATAATCGTATAAAAGATGTAGAGCCTGCAGCCACAAATGATTTTTTTAATAACACAAATATGAATCAATATGAATACAAACAACCAGCAAATAATTGAACAAATGTTTCATAATTATGCATCAGGAAATATGAGCGCCGTACTTGCCTGCTTTGATAAAGATATTGTATGGAGCAGGCCCGGCGCGCCTTTCATTCCATTCTCCGGAACTTTTACCGGTATAGAAGAAGTAACCAAAATGTTTGCAGTACAGGCCACTACTATTTCAATACAAAAATTTTTGCCAGAAAAAATATGTACCAACGATGATACTGTAGTAGTGCTTGGTAACGACGAAGCGAATGTAATTGCAACAGGTAAAACTTATGCAACAAAATGGGTGCAGGCATTTACTTTGAAAGATGAAAAAATTATTGATGTGCAGGTTTATTTGGATACAAAAGCAATTGCGGATGCATTTGTGAGTTAAATGTTTTGATGTGCAATATTTTTGTAAAAATGCTCATCCCGTAGTGCTCCCAAACGATTAGGGCTCCGATAACATAGGCAACTTTTCAAAAACAAGAAAGCCCCACGCATGTAAAAAAACATGATCTTCTGCATCAAAATTTATATCTCTTCCTCCAAATATATTTTTGAAAACGCCATGCACGCCTTTAACCTGGAAATTTATTTGCGCAGCAGAAAAATTTAAAATCACCAATACCTGATCGTCTCCGTTTTTTCTTTCATAAGAAAAAACCTGGTGATCATCAGGATGAGAAACTATTTTTGTAAGCACGTTTAAATCGCCGGCCCGAAGGCATTTGTTGGAATACCGCAACAACAATAAAGTTTTATAAAAATCATGCAATTCAAATTTCCCATTCCATTCAATCGGGTCTTTTTCAAAAAATTTCAATCTTTTTTTATTCGGCATTTCCTGTCCGCTGTATATTAATGGAATGCCGTTCCATGTGCAGGAAAAAACAGCCATGAGCAATGCAGCATCTCCATACTTTTCAAACTCAGTTCCGTTCCAACTGTTTTCATCATGATTACTGGTAAAATAAGCCCTGAAGCCGTCGGGCGGAAATTCAGTAACTGATTTATATAATACCGTAAGTAAAGCCTGCAGGTTCATCCGGCCATGATAAAATTCTTCTGATGCATGCATCCATTTCCAGGTATAAGTAGCATCAAACACTTCATGATATGCAGGCTTTTCACACTCGGCCAGCCAAAAAAGATTGTCTTTATATTTTGATAATTTCTTTTTAGCCTGTATCCAAAAATCAAGCGGAACGAGATGCGCCATATCGCAACGATAGCCATCAATATCACATTCTTTAATCCAGAATTTCATATCATCTATCATCGTTTCTCTCAGTTGTGCATTATCGTAATTCAATTGCGAAACATCCATCCAGCCTTGCGGATGATGCAATTGATTGTTTTCATCATAACAATAAAATTCAGGATGCTTCACAATCCACGGATGATCGTTTCCTGAATGATCCGCCACCCAATCAATGATTACTTTAAAACCCAACTCATGCGCTTCTTTCACCAGGTTTTTAAAATCATCAAGGGTTCCAAATTCAGGATTGGTTTCTGTATAATTTTGCACTGCATAATAACTTCCCAAAACTCCTAAATGATCCTTGTTGCTTATGGGAGTTACCGGCATAAACCATAAAATTTTTATGCCCATATCTTTAAGGCGCGGCAAATGTTTTGCAAATGCATTGAAAGTTCCTTCAAGTGTGTACTGTCTTAAATTTACTTCATAAATATTGGCGGAATAACTCCATTTCGGATGTTCAAAAGGCTTGTGCTTGTGCGACATAATTTTTTATTCTGATAAAAAAAATAAAATTAATCATTATTAATCTTTTATTGGCTTGTCTGTTGCACGGGTGTTTGTAACTTTGAAACTATAACGCATGAAAAAATTTAATGTACCATTAGTTTACCGAAGTTCTTTAATAAGCGCTGTTAAAAATAAGCGCAAGCAAAATGATAAGCTTAAAAAAGATTTTACTCCAAGTCTTTTAAATTTTGGAAAGATTCAAATTTACCTGGCGCGTCATTTTGGATTTTGTTATGGAGTAGAAAATGCCATTGAAATTTCATTTAAAATAGTAGAAGAAAATCCACGTAAAAAAATTTATTTATTAAGTGAAATGATTCATAATCCATTGGTGAATGATGATCTGAAAGAAAAAGGCCTACAATTTTTAATGGATACCAAAGGCAATGTGCTCGTGCCTTTCAGCAATCTTTCAAAAGATGATATTGTAATTGTTCCTGCCTTTGGCACTACTTTGCAAATAGAAAAACAATTAAAAGATATTGGAATTAAAATAGAAAAATACAACACTACCTGTCCCTTTGTAGAAAAAGTTTGGAATCGTGCAGAAGCCATTGCAAAAAATAAATATTCCATTGTAGTACACGGTAAGCCGAATCATGAAGAAACAAGAGCCACCTTCAGCCACAGCGCTGCAAAATCGCCCACAGTGGTTGTAAAAAATATGAAGGAAACGATTGAGCTTGCAAAATATATAACCGGAGAAAAACCTGCTGAAAATTTTTATAAAGAATTTGAAGGAAGATTTTCTGAAGGTTTTAATGTTGAAAAAAATTTGCAGCAAATAGGAGTGGTAAACCAAACCACCATGCTGGCCAGCGATACACAGGCCATTGCCGATTATCTGAAAAACGTAATGATAAAAAAATATAATCTTACTGAAAAAAATATTGCAGAAAGATTTGCCGATACGCGTGATACGCTTTGCTATGCAACTTACGATAATCAAAGCGCCGTGTATGCTTTATTGCAAACCGAAGCCGACCTTGCCATTGTGGTAGGTGGATATAATAGCTCCAATACTTCTCACCTGGTAGAACTGTGCGAAGAAAAACTTCCGACCTATTTTATCACATCAGCAGAAGATATTGTTTCTTCAAAAGAAATCAGGCATTTTAAACTTCATAAAAAAAAGGAAGTAACAACGCTTTCTTATTTACCTGAAAAAAAACCGGTGAAAATATTACTCACCAGCGGCGCAAGCTGCCCTGATGCAGTGGTGGAAGCGGTGATACAAAAATTAATTTCGTTTTATAAAACTTCAAAAACGCTGAATGAAATTATGAAAGATTATCAATGATAAATAAATCATGCTAAATATAGAAAATGCTAATGATTAAATGTAATATCATACATTAGCGAATTGGTTGCCGTTTTTCACAACCTCAGTTACAATAAACATTATAAAAGAATTTTAATTTCAACCACCAAAATCAGTTTGCGCACACCACTTTTAAAAGACTGACAAGAATTTATGACCGAATTAATTTGGGAAGGAAAATATAAAGACCATAAAAAGGTAACACCTGTAAGAATAGCGTTGCCGTTTCAAACCATTGAAACAGTAAATGAAAGTGCACAGCAACGCCAAAAAGCATTTGATTTTTTTGCAAGCGAACCTTCTGCTCAATACGGTAAGGAATGGCGCAACCGTTTAATTTGGGGCGATAAAAAATATGTGCTGCCTTCTTTACTTCCTGAATTTGCAGGGAAAATAAATCTCATTTACATAGACCCGCCTTTTGATACGGGCGCAGATTTTTCTTTCACCGCAACCATTCCTGACAATCCTGAAACAGATGAAGATGAAACAACTTCTTTTGTAAAACAACCAAGCATTATTGAACAAAAAGCTTACCGCGATACATGGGGTAAAGGATTGGATAGTTATCTGCAATGGTTTTATGAAACAGTAACTCTGTTACGTGAATTGCTTGCTGAAGATGGAAGTATTTATGTTCATCTTGATTGGCATGTTTCGCAATACTGCAAAATAATTTTAGATGAAGTATTTGGATATGAGAATTTCAGAAACGAAATAATTTGGCAAAGAACAACGAACACTGGTAGCAGCAAGGGTATGGCAAATAAGTTAAGCACAGACACCGATTCTATTTTTTATTATTCAAAATCTGAAAACTCAATTTTCAATAAACAATACAAACCATACTCTGAAGAATATCTTGCAAGATTTAAGTTTCAGGATAAAAAAGGAATGTATCGCTGGCAATACATGGCAACATATTCGGAAAAAAAATTAAAGGAGTTGGAAGCCAAAGATATGATTCGTTGGCAAAAAGGTTCAGCCAATCCTGAATATAAACAATACATCGGAGAATTAAAGGGAATTCCTCTTAATAATTTATGGACAGATATCTTCCATGTCAATCCAATGGCATTGGAAAAAGTAAATTATGCAACACAAAAACCAATAGAATTATTAGAGCGTATAATTAAAATAAGTAGTAACGAAAACGATTTAATACTTGATTGCTTTTGCGGCAGCGGAACAACAGCATCAACTGCAGAAAAATTAAACCGCAGATGGATAACATGCGACCTCGGAAGATTTGCCATTCATACCACAAGAAAAAGATTGCTTGCCATTCAAAATGTAAAACCATTCATTGTTCAAAACCTTGGCAAATACGAAAGGCAGCAATGGATGAAGGCAGAATTTGAGAATCCCGAAAATCGTTTGCTGCAGGAAAAATCTTACAAGCATTTTATTGTTGAATTATATCACGGGCAAACTTTAGACGGATACGTTTGGCTGCACGGAAGCAAGGCAGGACGCATGATTCATGTTGGCAGCGTGGAAGCACCTGTTACAGTGGAAGACATTAAAGCAAGCATAAAAGAATTTTGGAAGTTAGTGGGTAAAGAAAAAAACGCAGAGAAGAACGGAATTGATTTTTTAGGATGGGATTTTGCTTTTGATGTAAACGAAACTGCTAAACAATTTGCAGCCGAAAACAAAGTAAATGTTTCGTTCAAAAAAATTCCGAGAGAAGTTTTAGAAAAGAAAGCCGTTGAGCAAGGCGATATAAAATTTTATGAACTG
>JAICZH010000104.1 GCA_025933775.1 Chitinophagaceae bacterium | reverse complement strand
GTTGCTGTAAGCATTTCACTTAAAAAAAGTATAATGAGCCATCCCACTCTTTTTTTAATAAGACTAAAAAAAGGCGTTTCGAGATATGGCTGGTCCAATGCTTCGGCGCCACCTATTTTTTGTATGTCTTCGCCAAATTCTTCATTGGCTACCCAAAGTACATCATCAATGGTAACAATGCCGAGCAATACATTATAATCATCTACAACCGGCAACGCTACACGATTATTCATTTTAAAAACGTCATTGGCTTTTTCCTGGTCGTCATTTACATTGAGTTCAATAAATCTTCCATCCATCAGTTCGCTTACTTTTTTATCCGGAGGCGCCAAAATAAATTCTCTTATTCGTATATCATCAAGCAATTCACCATGATCGTTTATAATATAGATCACATCAATGGTTTCAGTATTTTTTCCTACATGCCTTATAATATCCAGCACTTCTGCTACGGTATTGTATTCATGCACATAAATATAATCCGGCGTCATAAGCCTGCCCACGCTGTTTTCGGGATAACCCAAAAGCGACAAAGTAACTTTTCTTTCTTCTGGCGTAAGGGCTTTTACCAATTCTCTTACAACTTCATTAGGCAGATCTTCTAAAAAAGATGTGCGGTCATCGGGTTGCATTTCGTTTAATAATTCAGCGCTTTTATGAGGCGGTAAATTTTTAATAATTCTTTTTTGATTACTATGTTCCAGAATTTTAAAAAGGCTGGCTGCGCGATGAATAGAAAGATGTTGAAAAATCGCCATTTCTCTTTCTTCATTTTCTTCAATCAATTGCGCAACATCACTTATATTCTGCTGATTTAAAAAATCGCTGATAGCCGCATCGCTGCCGCTTTGCAGAATTTCTTCGTATTGATCCTGTATGGTAATTTCTTCCGGCATTTTTAAAATGAATATGCGATTATGTTGCAAATTAATTTATTTTACAATAGTTATTTGCTTCGCAAAATGATAAAGCCATATTTATATTTAGAAAAAACCAACAGCAAAGGAAGATGCGTTTTTACCAAACAAAAAATTGACGTAAATATTATAATTGAAGTATCGCCGGTAATAGTGATGAGCGCTGCCGACAGAGTTCTTCTTGATAAAACTTTATTGCACGATTATATTTTTGAATGGGGAGAAAATAAAGATAAATGCTGTATGGCATTAGGTTTTGTGCCGATGTACAATCATAGCTATACAAGCAATTGCGAATACTTTATGAATTTTGATGAAGAAACAATTCAAATTAAAACGATAAGACCAATTGAGAAAGGAGAGGAGCTTACCATAAATTATAATGGCGATTGGAATAATAATAAAAAAGTTTGGTTTGACGTGAAATGATTTTAGAAACTGTTGAGGATAAAATTTATTAAGCTTGACATTATTCAACGTTTACCTATTGGCTTGCCAGTTTAGTATAACTGATATATGTTGTGGATCTTTTTGTTCATAAAATATTTTAATACCAAGCCTGGTGGCAAGGTCTTTTACAATCTGTAAACCAAGGCCTGAGTACTTGCTGCTGACTTGGTTTTGTTGTAACATGGCATTTAAATCTGCCGCACTTTTATCTCCTGAGGCGTTAGTAATTGAGATGGTATTTACATCTGCATCAATTATAATGGTTCCTTTGGAGTCGCTTTGCTGTATTGCGTTCTGAATTAGATTTCTTAAAATAATGGTAATAAAGTTTTCATCAGTTTTTAGCGAAACTGCAGAACTAACGTCTACGCTTAGACGCAATTGCTTTGCTTTAATTTGTTCTTCAAAAAGCTCGGTTTCCTGCATGATTAATGGAGCTATGGGAATCAATTTATATTGGGGTATAAAACTTTTCATCTGGCTTTTGCTCCATAGTAACAGATCTTCCATCGTTTCCAGAACATTGGTGGAAGCTTTGTTGAGCCTCTCGTTGTATTGAGTGCGCAATTCATTGGTAAAGTGTTCCGGACTTTCTTTTTGCAAATGTAATAACTGAACAATGCTGCTTACGGGTGCTCTTAAATCGTGGCTGATGACTCCGAATAATTTTGCTTTTGTATCGTTGGCAATGGAAAGTTCGCTGTTAAGTTCATCGAGTTGATGATTACGTTGATTTAATATTTTATTAAGCTTTTCTTTATTGCGATAAATAAAATAAAGAAGCAATGAAAAAATTCCAAGACTTACCAACCCGAGAATTAACATTATTCTTGTATTAGCGGCTTGTTTTAATTCGAGCGTATTCAGTTTATTTTTTTGATCTAGAGAAATAATACGGTTTTCTTTTTCATTAGTTTGATAATGTGTTTCCAGGTCCGCAAAGGTTCTTGAAATTTTTTCTTTGTTAAGTGTATCTTGGGCTCCCACATATTGCTCATAATATTGCAATGCATTTTTTGTATTGCCCAATCCTTTATAAGAAAGAGCCATATATTTTAGTATGTTAGAATATAGTTCCTTGCTTAGTTGTATGGCAACCGGAAGTGCTTTCGTCAATAAAGAAATTGCCTGTTGAAATTTCCCTGTTTCTTCGAGATACCTTCCTTTTATCATTTGTGCCTGGAAAATTAAAAAAGGCGAATGAATAATTGTTGCCAGCGAATCGCCTTTAGTTACATACGGAAAAGCTTTTTCATATTGTTTGTGATCAATATAATATATGGCTATGTTTAAATTTGAAGAAACCAGCTCAGATGGAAATATCGTTTGATTTTTTGTATGTATGGCAAGTTGGTTATTATAAAACAAAGCAGAATCAATATTACCAGAAGTAGTAAACGCTTCAACGAAAGAACTCAATAAACGATTGCTCACAACAGGTGATACATCTGCAAAGCGCTCACCGTTCCTGAGAGATGCCAGGCTTTTATCAGCCATTTGCGTATTCAGGTAAAGTTTGGAAAGCTGGTCGCATTGAATAGCGTAATCAAATTTTGCTTTTGAATTTGTTGTAGTGTCAACATTTTTTTCACGCAACTGTATGCTTTTGATGTAATAATCCTGAGCTGTACTATAATATGATTTCTGCTCATAGTAACTTCCGAATGCAGAATAAATATCCTGCAGAATAGCATTGTCTTTTGAAGTATCGGCAATGGTTTGCAAAATATTTTTGCACTCATCAACTTTATTCGGTTGTTGTAATTGAAAGTTGATACTCATTAACGCTTCGCACGCACCTGCAATGAGTTTAGTTGCCCCGGCACTTTGAGCACTATGCAGGCTTTCATAAAAATAATATTGTGCACTATCAAATTTTATCTGGTAATAATATCCAAGCGCGGTATATAAAAAGAAACTTGCTTTGTCTGAATCATCAGTTGGCTTTACTAATTGTAATCCTTTCAATCCGGCCTGTTGCAATACAATGTAATTATCTTTTGCGCCGTTTTTATTTAAACGCAGCTCAGCACAATAGCCAAGCCACGCTTTTATTTTATCATTGTCATTATTAAATTTTGATAAATCAGGAGCCTGTGATTTAACTGAGAGTGTGAAAATGTTTATTAAGGCAATGAATATAAAATGAACTTTTCTCATTTTATGAGTATCAATTATGAGTCAATATAAACATTTAATGAATAAATAAAATTAATCTGGAAAACTTAATGCATGTTTATATAATTTTCCTATAGGTAATTCCTGTGATTGAATATTGATTTTATTTTTTTGAATAGCATCTACTTTCTTCCTGTTAACAACATAGCTGCGATGGATGCGTACAAATGTATCCGATGGTAATTTTTCTGTAATACCATTTAAAGTGGTTAATACTAAATAGTGCCCTGTAACTGTAGTAATTTTTGTATAGTCACGCATTGCTTCGAGATAAACAATATCATGTGTGGGTATTTTATATTTATCATATCCCTGCTTAATTATTATAAAATCATTATCCTGCTCTTCATCAAAAGCAAATGATTTGTTTTTCATCTGATAAAAATCGCGAAGGCGAAAAGCGCACCTGGCAAAGCGTTCAGAAGAAACAGGTTTTAGTAAATAATCAAATGCATCCAACTCATAACTTTCTAATGCAAACTCAGGATGTGATGTAATAAAAACAGGAAGTGCAGATGCGGTTATTTTTTTTCTCATTAATTCTATACCACTTACGTCGGGCATTTCAATATCTAAAAAAATAACATCAGGATTAAACCGGGTAATAATTTCTATTGCTTCAACCGGGTTACTGCATGAAGCAACTTTTTGTAAAAAAGAAAATTTATCAGCTTCTGTTTCTACTACTGCACGGTCTATTTCATCATCATCTATAATTATATACTTAAGATGTAGATCATGAGTTTGCATTTTGTTTGTCTTGTGCCTGTGAATTAATTATTATAAAACTACAAAAAAATACTTTTTGAGTTTCTGACGATTTTAAAAGCACGTTCGTCGGTTAATTTCCATTACGCCATTAACCTGAATCTATTTTTATGATGATTAAACTTTTAAATCATTAAAAAAAATATCATGGAAAAGTTATTTATTACTTCATTGTTTTTTTTGCTTTTAAGTAATGCTTCAATGGCGCAGATACTGCAAAAGAAAATGAATACCACAACTGCAACTGCAAAGCCAATAACACAGCCCGTCAATAAGCAACAGCAAAGCAATAAACCGCCGGTGATGGAAACAAAAAAAAATGTGGCGGTAACACCAGTAGCAAAAAAAATAACTTTCGTAAAGCTTGATTCAAAGAATCCAACTTTTCAAAAAGTAATGGCGAAAGGCAATGTGGATATGTCTAAATTCATAAAACATTTTCCTCCATCAAAGCTGTACACTTTTCCGGATGGTTCAAAATCACATGTTTCTGTATCAGCCACATCTAATGGTTCCAGGTGGCCTGATAATTTGAACAATCCTGCTGTTAAGAGCAAAACTACCAGCAACCCTGATTCATGTTCCTGCATTGTACAAACTGTATCATTATCATCAAACTCAACCAATTTTATGAATAATAATTTTGCTAATAATGCCACTTATTTATTACCCGGCGCGGTATATTATTATGATGATTTGATGAATGGAAAATTTAAACAAATAACTGACACAAGATATCCTATCATTTTAACTACCGATAACTCAAATATTGATGGAGACAGCTATGTAGTAGTAGAGAGCCCAAACCAGGTAAACCTTCAGGATGGGGTTACCAAACTTAAGCAGCGATTCACTAAAGACATCAGCCAGGTAGCTAATGGCACATTTCCATACAAAGTATATGAAAGCTCCAATTCTTCTGATATGAGTTTGAAAATTGGCGCCGATGTAACAGGATACGGATTTAGTGCAAGCGCCGATTACGGAAGATCTACTTCAAGCCATGATGAAAAATTAACAGTTGATGCATATAAAGACCTTTTTAGTATTAATGCGGCAGTCCCAACTGACAGCAGTTTCAAAGGATATTTCAAAACATATCCCGATGACGCTCATTTTCCTGTAATAATTTCATCGGTACATTATGGCGAACGGGTGTTAGCAAATATGCAAGCTAAATTCAAGAGCCAGAGTGAGGCCGCTGATCTCAATGCCACTTATGATGGCTTTATTGCAAAAGCTGAAGTGGCGTTAAGTTACTTTTCAGGCAGCAGTTCAATTGAAAACAACATCAATGCTTACTATGTTGGAGGTCCCAGTCAGTACACTACTTTGTCATTTGATAAAAAGGATCTTGAAAACCAATTAAAAAACTTTTTTACAAATGTTACTTATCAAACTACACAGCCTATAAGCTACGAGCTGCAGGATCTTTATGGAAACCCGGTTGCGGCAGTTAGCGCAACTGATAATTTTGCTATACCTCTATGCGCCTTTAACAGCAATATGTCTCTGATAGCCGCCGATTTAAGTAAACCATTAACTCCAAAAATATCTCCAAATTCATCTTATGCTTATGTAAAAACAGCAAATAATTCCGGTGATAATAAAGATGGGGATACTCATTGGTCATTTGGGTTAATTGATAACAACGGCAATCACATCGCAAGTTTTCATGATGATAGTAACAATGACTTATATAATTCCGGAACAACAACAGGACATTTGGTTTTGGTATCAGAAAAATCTGCTACGTTCGGCAACTTTCTTACTGGTGGCAGAATTCATCTCAATGTTGCACCAAATGGCCATGACACCTGGAATATAGATGAGTTTACAGCATTTCTGAATTTTATTTCTCCCGATGGCATTACGATTAAAACACAAAAACTGACATGGACCCATATTAATTTGAGTGAAGGGAAGCGTGATGTTGACTTAGGCTTTAAGTATAATGCTGGTGATAATTCCTTTGTGATGACAGATGGTGGAAATGATTGGTAAATCGATCTTGTTCCCTTCTCTACTTCTGCAGACTGGAAAAAATTATATAACACAGAATAAAAATGAGTAAACGTTTAAAAATATTTTTTATAAAACAAATTTTATGAAACAGATAAAAAAATTAATACTGATTACTCTTATTCCATTATCGGTATTGTATTCATGTAATGGAAATAGTAAATCAAATGCATCAAAAGACAGCCTTTCTTCTTCAGATTCTTCTACAAAAAATTCATCTGCAAATTCAACAGGCGATGCGACCTTCTACTGTAAAATTGATGGTAAAGAATTTTCAAGCAGTAAAAAAAGTGAAATGCAAAACGTTGCCGTTAATCTCATTGGACAACGTAAAGGAAAAGTTCTTTTTTCTCTTTCTGACTTGAAAGAAAATGCTTCAGGCGCTGTGGATATGTTGTCATTTATAGTGCCAGGGCAACAAGGTCCCTTTACGCTTACTGCGTCCAACAGCACACCTGGGTTAGATGATTATATATTACAAGGCATCAACTACGTTCCTGAAACTGTTACTGTAAATATAATTTCCATCAGTGCAACAAAAATAGCCGGTACTTTTTCAGGAAAATATGGTATTCCTTCCGGAGCCGGCTACAGTAAAACCGTGGAGGTAACAGATGGAAAATTTGATATTCCGTTTTCTACATCGGAAGGCTTTATTAAAATGGAACAGAATAATTTAAAATAACCTACAGTAATAAAACTTAAATAAAAACAATGAAACACTTATCAATAATTATTTTATCAATTTTCAGTTTGATAATTTATTCCTGTGGTGGCCACAATTCAAGCCCGGCAAGCAATACGGCTGATACAACAACTGCAAATGCAGCGAACGCTTCTGCCTCTTCAAACACAACATCTTCAACAGGAGATGCAAGTTTCTCCTGCAAAATTGATGGCAAAGATTTTTCAGGAAAAGGAACAGACCAAATTGTAAACGCAGCTACCGTTCATGCACCGGGTATTATATATTTTTCTTTGTCACCAAATTTCAGCGGTGACCCAGGCGCAGACATGCGTGCCGGCGGTCTTGGCTTTGAAGTTCCGGACAAAGGAACAACTGTTATTCGTGGTGTAGAGGATCCCCGTTACTCTATTGGTTATAATCTACCTAATGATTTAACAAACACATATCGCTGCAAAGAAATGACTATAACAATAAATTCTTCGGGTACAAGAGTAACAGGAACATTTTCCGGAATTCTGATTGAGCCAAAAACTGACAGAGAAGTCCCTGTTACCAATGGCAAATTTGATATACCGTACTCAACTTATTCTAAAAATTAAAATTCAAAATCTTATCAACATTAATGCTATCAAAAAAAAAAAAATTATGAAACACATAAAATTATTATCAGCAATTTTATTACCATGTTGTTTATTATGCTCATGTGGTAGTAATACAAATGCAAATGCAGGAAAGGAAAATACCTCTGCTGCTTCTTCAAATACAAACGCTTCTGCCGGTAATGCAAGCTGGTCTTGTGTTATAGACGGGCAGCCTGTTTCGGGCGGAAAAATAAGCAGTTATTTTGGCCCTGAAGGTTACCAAAGTAATGAAGCGCATATTGTTGATGTTGACCAGGGAAAAGAATTGCTCATTTATTTGGCCGATCCTAAAAGCGCAACTTCGCAAGGTGTGCACTCATTACGTTTGGCTGTTCCTGATAAAACCGGTAACTCATCCTTTGGTCCTGATGAAGATGGCTGGGGTATTGAAGTAGATATTCTTGTCAATGACAAGCATACTGCCATCTATAATTCTGATTCGTTTACTATAAACGTCACCAGCCTTTCTGCCAGCCGTGTATCGGGGACCTTTTCCGGAAAATTTAAGTTTCATGGAAACATTGACGATAAGGATAAAAACGAAATCGAAGTTACTGATGGAAAGTTTGATATACCAATGTCTAACCCGTAATATTTGGGCAATTGTTATTAAAATATTGATACGCCTAATGGTACTAAAAAAGAAGTAACCGTAACCGACGGAAAGTTTGATATACCATTTTCAACAGGTAATATAAGGCCGCAGTAAAAATAAAATTAAACTAAATAAAATTTTATAAATATGAAAGTAACTATTTTATGCCTGATAGGGTTTTTGTTAATGACCTTTAATACCTTTTCACAGGTTGCGCAAAAAAAGCAAACCACAGCGCCTGTTATACAAAAAGCAGAACTGAAAAAAGCAAACGTTTCTCAGCCAAAAGCAGTTGTTATAAATCCGGCTCAAAATCAATTCGTAAAACCTAAGGATACCGCAAATGCGAAATTGACTGAGGTTACTATTGACATGGTTTATGAAACTCCCTGGACTTCTTCCACTAATTCAAATCCACTGGGGGATCTAAAAGACAATTCCAAACCTCAAATTGATTTGTTTGCCATAGGTGACAACCAAATTGCTCACCAGGTTGCTCACTGGGATTTTAATGACGGATTTAAAAATCAAAAGATGGTTGGTGCCGACCTCCATACTATTTTATTACTGAAAATTCCCGACAACACTGCTGCTTCTTTTCTTTCATTTAGAAATGCGGACCTCAAAATTCGTTTTGCAGGATTTTATAAGGGTGACGGAGCTTACGGTGCGGGGGGTGCATCCTTTTCTATAAGCAAATCTCTATTAACTCTTAAATTCCTAAATCCATCATTTAATATGAAAATAGATCTAACAGACGAACATTATAATTATGAAGTGTGGCAATCAGATCAATATTTTTCTTGCATCAACTCTTCGTATGTCAGGTACAATGATTTTCGGCGTAATTAAAAAAGACGTATTCTAATAGATGAAAGATTTTGATCTGTAGTTCTTATAAGTAATGTTCGGCTGAATAAAAAATAATCAAATCAAATCTTTAAAAATATGAAACCAATTTTTTTATGCCTGTCAATTCTATTATTGGGAACGAATGCTTTTTCCCAAATCCCGCAAAAAAGAAACATGCAAAAGGCAAAGTCTGATACAATTCCAAAAGTTATGGTTGCAAAAACAGTGCTTCCTAAAACTAATATAGTTAAAACACCAGCTACGACTAATACATCAAAGCCGCCCGTTTTGGAAACACAAAAAAGCAACAGTGCAATAACTGCTGCTCCTATAACTGGTAAAAAAAATAAAATAATTGTTATAAATGAAACCAGAGTTCCGGATTATTCAAGATCGTCTTTGCTTGATGCATTTTTTACCCTTGAAACCGGAACATGCCTTTCTTGCAATAAAGATGCGGATACACATTGGTCGTGCGGAATATTTGATCAGAATGGAAGGCCTGTCGCCAGTTTTCATGATGATAGCAATACGGATGAATATGCTGAAGGCTCAACGACCGGTCCTTTAAAAATGCATATTGATAATGCTGCCATCTTTGGTGATTTTGCAAACGGCGGCCATCTTCACATCAATATTGCGCCTAACGGAAATGACGCTTGGCGTATGGCTTATTTTACTGTGGCATTTGATTTTCTTAATCCAAAATTTAGTCAACAACTAACATGGTTTGGCATTGACCTAGGCCAGGATAAAAGAGACATTGATCTATCCTTTTATTATGATGGAAAAAATTTAATTACCCGGCAGTGAAGATTTCAATAAGGTTTAGATACATAATTAATTTTTAAAAAAAATTATATGCAACATGTAAAATTGTTATCTGTTGTCATTCTTTCAGCATGTTTATTATTTGCATGTTCGTGTAACAACTCAGGTAATACTGACAAAAAAAATAATGTTGCACAAGCGTCTTCCAATGATACTTCGCAAACAACAACTTCATCAACTGCACAGCAGAACAACAACCATTCTTCCGATACAGCAAAAAGTGAAGACACATCTGCGTCTATCCAAAACAATAATGCAGATAG
>JAICZH010000087.1 GCA_025933775.1 Chitinophagaceae bacterium | reverse complement strand
TCAATTAAAAATTTTAGATTTATTACAACATAACGGTGATGGGTACACGAAGTTTTGGAAATAATTTTATAACAATAAAAATTTAAAAATTTAATTCCTTTTCATTTACTTCAAAGTCAAATCTTCCTTTTGTAATAAGAACCGTATCGCCGATATTTCCATCAAAAACGCCGGAAAGCCTGATATACTTTTGAGGAGGATACGATAAATCTTCTTTAACCGATACAAAATATAAACTGGCATTTCCTGAAATGGATTTAAAAGATGTATCCTGTTTTTCCTGAACAATAACTTTTGTAGCATTTAAAAATCTTTGCCCGTTAAAAGATAACAGGTCATTTTTATTGAAAGAGGAAGTGATTGGTATTAAAAAAGAAATGTTTCGATAAATAGAAATGCTATTTCCCAAATTACTCGGATATAAAGCCCATGTAAATTTTAGTGTGTCAATAGAACTTCCTGAAGAATCTTTTTGAAGCAAAGGGCTATAAGATGCAACGTTGACGAGTGGCAAATCATTAATATAGGCAGTTGCTATATTATATCCACGCGAAGTAAATCTGCTTAAGCCCGGATCATCAGGATCGGAGAAAAAATTACTTCTACGGCATTCTGTTGCCATTAAAAATGGAATGCATATTAAAATGATAAGATATTTAAGTTTCATTTTCGTTTATTATAAATTAATTTATATCCGAATGTTATTTGTAAAGGCGCAATCATTTTATAGGTCATTGCATAGCGATTTAAAGCTACAATTAATGGAGGCGTTTGTAAGTTAACCATTAAAAAAAAATCATTCTTTGGTTGATGAAAATTATAAACACACCCGATTGAATAAACAAGGCCGGAAGAATCTGTATTCACATCAGGATTCAAAACTTCATAATTTTCCTTATCATAATTTTTATACTTTACTTTGAAGCCTTGTGAGCAAATGCCAGCCGACAGATTGAGATAGATACTATTTTTATTTTCTTTATTAGTGTATAAATGAATTTCTCCCCCAAAGCTCAAAGTATATAAATATGGCCGTATCGTTTCAATTAACACAACATGGCCGGGCAAGCTTGGTTTTGCGGTATAAGCATCAGCAGCGCTTCGTCTCGAAAAAGGTATGCTGTAATTACCTTCAATAAAAAATCCTGATCTCTGAAATGGTTCTATCCGAAATATAACCGGAACATGATAAAATGTTTTTTTATTATTTAAGTCTGTTGAAATACCTGAAGACAATGCAATAAAAGATTGTGAACTTGCCTTTTGAAAAATAATTGCAAATAATAAAACCAGTATTGGTGTAGCTTTTTTGAATATCATAAGTAGCAGCAGTTGTGGTATAGAGATACAAACGTAAATAAAAATAAAGTTTAATCAAAACTTTATTCATTTATAAATCAAACATCCATCACTGACATTGTGGTCGGTGGAGACACCGACCATGGCTGGTATCCCTGGCTGATGTCCTCACCAGCCAGCGACAATTTGTTTAATAATCAAAACTTTATTTATTATAAATCAAACATCCATCGCCATAACTTAAAAAACGAAAATTATTATTGAGCGCATAATCATAAACCTCTTTCCACTTATCACCAATCATTGCAGCAACCAGTAATAATAAAGTAGATTTTGGCTGATGAAAATTGGTGATCATGCCATCAATAATTTTAAACTGATAACCAGGAGCAATAATTATTTGTGTGGGAATAAAAAGCCGTTTTGTATTTTTATTTTGAAGAAAACTTAATAAAGATTGCAAAGATTCTTTTGCACTGACAGAATTATTCATCAAATTATTTTCATATACTTCCCATTGGTTTATTACAAGGTTTTCAAAAGAAATATTTTTTTGTTGAATAGCTTTAACGCCCATCCAGTAAAGACTTTCAACGGTTCGCACCGAAGTAGTTCCTATGCAAAAAATTTTGTTGGAAATATTTTTTATAAGTTGTTCAATAAAATCAGTGGATACATCCATCCATTCTGCATGCATTTCATGGCTTTGCATCGTTTCACTTTTTACCGGCTTAAAAGTTCCTGCGCCCACATGAAGCGTTACGAAACCTGTTTCAATATTTTTTTCTTGTAAAGATGAAAATATATTTTCTGTAAAATGCAATCCTGCTGTTGGCGCTGCCACAGAACCTTCCTGTTTTGAATAAATCGTTTGGTATCTTTCAGCATCATTTTCTTCGGCTTTTCTTTTTATGTATGGCGGCAATGGAGTTTCCCCGGCATGTTCAATAATCTCTGCAAATGTGTATTCACAAGGGGTCCAGCTTAATTCAACAATGTATGCATCACTTAGTTTCTCTACGAGTTCGGCTTTTAATATTATTTCTTCATTATTAATAAAAAATTTTTTTTCAAGAATTTTTTGTTTCCACTTACCTGCGCCGCCAATCATGCACTTCCATTTTACTGATTTTTTTTTATGAAGAACAATGGCATAATCATTTATTGTTTCATAAGGTTCGAGGCAAAAAATTTCGACTATGCCTCCCATTGGTTTAGTGAATAAAATTCTGGCTTTAATAACTCTGGTATCATTAAAAACAAGAAAAGATTTTTCAGGTAAATGATCGGCGATATTTTTATAAATATCTTCTTTGATGATTCCATTTTTATAGATCAATAACTTTGACTGATCTCTTTCCTGTAAAGGAAATGATGCTATTTTTTCTTCGGGTAAAAAATAATTAAAGTTATTAATGGAGAGGTCTTTTGGATGCATAATGCAAAGAAACAACTTTTGGAAAGTTTGAAACTTTCCAAAAGATTTATTCAACTCATCACACCTTCTCTCTCTTAATTTCTTCCACCACTGCAGGATCAAGCAGCGTACTTATATCACCAAGATTTTCTGTTTCACCTTCTGCAATTTTGCGAAGAATGCGGCGCATAATTTTTCCGCTTCTTGTTTTGGGCAAGCCTTTTACAAATTGTATTTTATCGGGTTTCGCAATTGGTCCAATAATTCTTGTTACCGTTTCTAAAATATCTTTTTTGGTAAGTTCTGCATCGCCATTTTGTTTTTCTGTAATTACAAAAGCATAAATGCCTTGCCCTTTTATATCGTGCGGAAAGCCTACCACAGCGCTTTCCACCACATTGGTATGTTTGTTTATTGCATTTTCTACTTCCGCAGTTCCTATGCGATGCCCGCTTACATTCAGCACATCATCTACTCTTCCTGTTATTCTATAATAACCATTTTCATCTCTCAGGCAACCATCGCCCGTAAAATAATAACCGGGATATGCATCAAAATAAGTTTTGCGGCAACGTTCATGATCGCCCCATGTAGTGCGCAACATTCCGGGCCATGGAAATTTTATACATAAATTTCCGCTAACATCATTTCCAGAAATTTCATTTCCTTTTTCATCCATAATTGCCGGCTGAATGCCAGGAAGAGGAAGTGTTGCATAAGAAGGTTTTAATTTGGTAACTCCTGCAATAGCCGAAATAAGAATGCCACCGGTTTCCGTTTGCCACCAGGTATCTACAATAGGACATTTTTCTTTACCAATATTTTTATAAAACCATTGCCATGCTTCTTCATTAATTGGTTCACCAACGGAGCCGAGTACACGAAGAGAATCCAACTTTTTATCTTTTACAAAATCAAGCCCATGCGCCATTAATGCTCTTATTGCCGTGGGTGCAGTGTATAAAATATTTACTTTGAATTTATCGGTAATATCCCAAAATCTTCCTGCATCAGGATATGTAGGAATGCCTTCAAACATCATGGAAGTAGCGCCCGCTGCGAGCGGACCGTACACGATATAACTATGTCCTGTTACCCATCCAATATCAGCAGTACAAAAATATATTTCGTCCGGTTGATAGTTGAATACATTTACAAAAGTATAAGTTGTATAAATCATATAACCCGCAGTGGTATGTACTACGCCTTTTGGTTTACCAGTGGAACCGGAAGTATATAAAATAAATAATGGATCTTCTGCATCCATTTCTTCTGCGGGGCAATCGGTTTTACCTTGCGCTTCTACTTTTTTTATTTCATCTTCCCACCATACATCTCGGTCTTTCATCATTGCAACAGGCGTGTGCGTGCGTGAATAAACAATTACTTTTTTTACTGAAGTACATTGCAGCAAGGCATCGTCAATAATGGGTTTCAGCGGAATGGCTTTTGCTCCGCGATGAGCGCCATCGCAGGTTATAACAAGGTTGCACGCTGCATCATTAATTCGATCGGCAATGGATTGCGCAGAGAAACCACCAAACACGACCGAATGAATTGCGCCTATTCTTGCACAGGATAAAACTGCAATGGCCAACTCTGGAATCATTCCCATATAAATACAAATACGATCGCCTTTTTTTACGCCATTATTTTTTAATACATTGGCAAATGCACAAACTTTTTCATGTAATTGTTTATAAGTTAGCGTTACAGAATTTTCTTTGGGATCATTAGGTTCCCAGATCAATGCAGGCACATCTGCTGAATCTTTCAAATGCCTGTCCAGACAGTTTTCGGTGATATTTAATTTTGCTCCTTCAAACCATTTTATTTGTGGAGCATTTTCTCCGGTAAAGTTCCATGATAAAACGTTATTCCATTTTTTTTTCCATAAAAAATTTTCGGCAATGGCTGCCCAAAATTTTGCAGGGTCACTAATACTTTTTTTATACGCATCATGGTATTCGTCCAATGATTTTATTTGATAAGGATAAGACATAGAAGGTTAATTATTTGTTGTATAAAATTAAAGAATAAATTATAAGCTTTTATTTCAAACCTTCCTTCTATTATATTTTTATAAATTTATACAATGAAATGCCTGAAGTAAATCTGGAGCCATTTGATAATATTAAAGGAGGTGGTTTAGCAATCACAAACAACACCAAAGAAAGATTGAATTAAAAAAAAAACTAAACATCAGGGCATTGCTTTAATTAATAGTTGCATTTCATACGAGGGTGGATCATTGTTAAGAATAGAATTTTTTGAAAAAAAATTTGAAAAAAAAATTTGAATTGATAAATTTTTTCTAATTTGTGTAAAATTTACACATTACACAAAACGGAAATTTTTTCCGTTTAAATTAAAACGAATGTTGCTATGAGAATAAGCATTTCAATGTCAAAACATATTTGTGTTTTGATTTTTGTAACCTTCTTTGCTTTTGCAGCCAATGCTCAAAATACTGTGAAAGGAGTTATTACTTCAAAAGACGGAACTCCTCTTGCGGGAGTAACCGTGATTGTGAAGGGAACTAAAGTGGGCACACAAACCGCGCCGGACGGCCGTTTCACCATTACGGCGCCTAAAAATCACAATACCCTTGTTGTTTCTGCTGTTGGTTATACCAGCCAGGAAATCGCCATTGCAAATCAAGCATCAATCAATGTATCGCTGCAAACCACTGCTGCTACATTAACTGATGTAGTAGTGATTGGTTATGGTACTGCAAAAAAGAAAGACCTTACCGGTTCCATTGCACAGGTTACTTCAAAAGATTTTCAAAAAGGAAATATTGTTTCGCCCGATCAATTGATTGCAGGAAAACTTCCCGGCGTTGAAGTTACATCTAATAGTGGCGCTCCAGGCGCCGGAAGCACCATAAGAATAAGGGGCGGCGCATCTTTAAATGCAAGTAACGATCCATTAATTGTAATAGACGGCGTTCCTTTAGACAATAATGGTATTTCAGGAGCTGCCAATCCATTAAGTCTTATTAATCCAAATGATATTGAATCTTTCAGCGTGTTGAAGGATGCATCAGCCGCAGCTATTTACGGTTCAAGAGCATCAAATGGAGTTATTATTATTACTACAAAAAAAGGAAGAATAGGCAAGCCTGTGGTTACTTTTAATACTACTTTTTCGGTTGCCAAAATAGAAAAGAAAGTAGATGTTCTTTCCCCGTCTCAATTCCGTTCATTTGTTCAGGCTAATGGCGGCGCATCCTATTCCAAGCTATTGGGAACGGCTAATACCGACTGGCAGGATCAAATATATCAAACCGCATTAAGCACAGATAATAACCTTAGCGTAAGCGGCGGTTATAAAAATATGCCTTATCGCTATTCGGTTGGATATTTGAATGAGCAGGGTGTTTTAAAAACAGATAAATTATCAAGGTATTCAATCGGCGCAAATGTTTCTCCACGTTTTTTTGATGACCATTTACGGATTGATATAAATTTTAAAGCTTCTCTCAGTGAAACAAGATTTGCTAACCAGGGCGCCATTGGCTCTGCCGTTAGTTTTGATCCAACGAAACCTGTCTATTCTGGCAATAACAGGTTCGGAGGTTTTTATGAATATCTCGATTCAACAAGTGTAACAGGATTGAAATCATTATCGCCTTTAAATCCATTGGGGCTTTTATTGGAACAAAGAAATCTTAGCGAAGTGAGAAGAAGCATCGGCAATGCCCTGATTGATTATAAAGTTCATTTCCTTCCCGACCTGCATGTAAATATAAACCTGGGTTACGATGTTTCCACAGGGATGGGAACCGTATTCGTGCCCGATAGCGCTGCATCTAATTATAAACGTTCAACTGATAAAAAGAATGGCGG
This sequence comes from Chitinophagaceae bacterium, assembly GCA_025933775.1. Taxonomy (GTDB): domain Bacteria; phylum Bacteroidota; class Bacteroidia; order Chitinophagales; family Chitinophagaceae; genus Ginsengibacter. The sequence goes on along the minus strand of JAICZH010000087.1, from coordinate 7,039 downwards.
GGTTAATAATAAATATTTACAAAAGAAAGCAAATACCCTGTTTGAATCTTATTTAAGTTATGCAAAAGATATCAGTTCCATAAAGAGCCATATTGATGCAGTGGCAGGGTATGCATATCAGGATTTTTTAACCACCAGTTTTAATTATCCCGATCACTTTGCAGACGGAACTGTGGTTCCTAACAGCTATCCCGACTTTGCATTTGATAAGCCGGAAAATACATTGATATCTTATTATGGCCGTTTAAATTATTCGTTTCACGACCGGTATTATTTAACCGGAACCATTCGTACAGATGGTTCTTCAAGATTTAATCCCAATAACCGGTGGGGAGTGTTTCCATCCGGGTCTTTTGCCTGGAAAATAAAGAATGAAGGTTTTTTAGAAAATTCACATACAGTATCTGATCTTAAATTGAGATTGGGTTATGGAGTTACAGGTCAGCAGGAAGGCATAGGTGATTATGACTATATATCCTATTACAGCTTAACTAATCAACAAGCGGAATATCAATTAGGAAATTCTTTTTATCAGTCATACAGACCTGCCGGTTATTATTATAACAGGAAATGGGAACAAACCGGAACATACAATGCCGGCCTCGACTTTGGATTTGTTAATAACAGGATAAACGGTTCTGTTGATTATTATTATAAAGAGACTACTAATCTTTTAAATGAAATTATACAGCCTGCCGGAACTAATTTCAGTAATAAAATAGTTGCAAACGTAGGAAGCATGAAAAATTCAGGAGTAGAGGTTTCTTTAAATCTTATACCTGTTTCAAACAAAAATGTAACCTGGAGTGTAAATTTAAACGGAACCTATAATACTAATAAAATTACCAAGCTCACTATTTCCGATGATCCAAATTATCCGGGAGCTCCCTATCGCGGTATATCCGGAGGTGTAGGCACTACTATTCTTATAAATGCGGTTGACCAGCCAAGAGGCGCTTTTTACGTATATAAACAAGTGTATGATGATAAAGGAAACCCGATTGAAAATGTATATGCCGATTTAAACAGGGATGGAATTATAAATCAAAAAGATTTATACCCGTATAAAAGCGCGGACCCGACTTATTTATTCGGGGCAAGCAGTAGCATCAACGTTAAAAACTGGAGTGCAGGTTTTGTATTAAGAGCTGATGTAGGGAATTATTTATATAATAATACTTTTTCGAGTACAGGAATTATAAGAAACATTATTAACCCGCTTAACTATTTAAATAATGGTTCGTCGGACGTATTGGTTACAAAGTTTACCGGCAATGGCGATAAAAATATTTTATCGGATTACTTTGTACAAAACGCATCTTTTTTAAGGCTTGATAATATTAATGTGGGTTATACAATAGGAAAAATATTCAATAATATCGGCACACTCACTGTTACTGGCAACGTTCAAAATGTTTTTGTCGTTACAAAGTATAAAGGTCTTGATCCCGAAATAAACGGTGGAGTTGATAATAATTTCTATCCACGCCCGCGTACATACAGTCTCGGCGTTAATGTTGCTTTCAGATAAATAAAATAATTTTTAAAAAATTGATATGAAACAAAATATTTTTTTTCTAATTACATCGGCCTTAATATTAAGCGGCATTTCTATTTCCTGTAATAAAGATTTGAATAGATTACCTACGAACGATATTACTGCCGATTCTGTTTACAGCACTCCTACCGGCTACAAGCAGGCGTTTGTAAAATTGTATGCAGCTTTTGGGCTTACAGGAAATCAAGGCCCTGCAGGCAATGGCGATATACAAGGCATTGATGAAGGCTTTTCTGATTTTTTGCGTTTGTATTTTCAGGCGCAGGAATTACCCACCGATGAAGCCGTTATTGCCTGGGGAGATGTGGGCATACAAGACTTTCATAACATGAACTGGTCTTCATCCAATCCTTTTTTACAAGGATTATATTATCGTTGTTATTATCAAATTACGTTGTGCAACGATTTTATACGCCAGTCAAGTGATGATAAAGTTAGCGGCAGAGGTATAACAGGAAATGATGCTACCGACATAAAGAAATACAGAACCGAAGCAAGATTTTTAAGAGCCTATCAATATAGCATTGTTATGGATCTTTTTGGAACCGGCCCATTCGCTACAGAAACCGATGTGTTGGGAAGTTTTTTACCAAAGCAGGCATCCAGAACCGATTTGTTTAATTATGTAACATCAGAGTTAAAGGCAATTGATCCCGATTTAGCTGCTCCAAAAACCAATGAATACGGAAGAGCCGATCAGGCTGCGGATTGGGCTTTGCTGGCTCGCACTTATTTAAATGCCGAAGTATATACCGGTACCAAAAAATATGATTCGGCAATGATATATGCACAAAAAGTTATTGATGCGGGATATTCATTAGTTCCTGATTATCGCTGGTTGATGCTTGCTGATAACAATTTGAATACTGATGAATTTATTATGACCATTAATTATGATGGAATACACAGCCAAAGCTTCGGAGGAACTACTTACTTAACTCATGCATCAAATGGCGGATCCATGGCTGGTTTAGTTACCGGAGTTGGCGGAGGATGGGCTGGTTTACGAACTACTAAAGAACTTCCTGATCTTTTTACAGACCCTAATGATGAAAGAGCAGAATTTTATACAGCAGGCCAAAGCCTTGATATTGCTGATCAAACTCAATTTCCCGACGGATATGCTGTAACCAAATACAGGAATTTAAAAAGAGATGGAACACAGGGAAGCAGCCTGGATTTTGCAGATGTTGATTTCCCTCTTTTCAGGTTAGCAGAAATGTATTTGATTTATGATGAAGCATTTTTACGCGGAGGCGGCGGTGATGGCGTAACTGCATTATCTTACTTTAATAAATTAAGAACAAGAGCGTATGGCGGCAGTACAGCAGGCAACGTTGCTGCTATTACATTAGATATGATTTTAGATGAAAGGTCCCGTGAATTATATTGGGAAGGCTTTCGCAGAACAGATTTGATTCGTTATGGCAAGTTTACAACCGATGCTTATTTGTGGCCATGGAAAGGCGGTGTAGCCGGCGGCAAAGCAGTTGAAGATTTCAGAAACCTTTATCCTATCCCTGCCAGTGATGTATCGGCAAATACTAACTTAATACAAAACCCGGGTTATTAATTTAAAAATTTTTTTATCATGAAAAATTTATCTAAAATATTTTTATTATCTGCTTTAATTTTTTGCGGAATGCTTTCGTGTAAGAAAGCAGAAAACAGAGTTATCTTTCAGGGAGGTACGGCCCCTGTATTAACCGCTTCTGTAGCCGATAGTATTCCTTTATCATTTGCAAATAAAGATAAAGAAGCAGTTCAATTGTCATGGACCAATCCAAACTATCAATTCAATACCGGCATTAGCTCATTAAATGTAAATTACAATATCGAGATTGATACTTCAGGCGCAAATTTTACCAACCCAAATAAACAGGTTGTATCTCTTGGCACCGATTTATCTAAAACTTTTACTCAAAGCGAGTTTAATGATTATTTATTGAACCAACTTCAATTAACTCCGGCAGTTACCCATAATATTGAAATAAGAGTAACCTCTTTTTTAGTTGGCGGAGCAGAGCCATTAGTGTCAAACGTTTCCAAATTTACGGTAACTCCTTATGCTATTCCACCTAAAGTGCCGCCACCTACAACCGGGCATTTATACCTTGTGGGGAGCGCTACGGCTGGCGGATGGAACAACCCGGTTCCTGTACCTACACAGGAATTTACACAACTTAGTCCTACACTTTATACAATTACTATTTCATTAACGGGCGGCCAGGAATATTTATTTCTTCCATTAAATGGAGATTGGGGTCATAAATATGCTGTGAAAGATAAAACATTACCGGGCCTGAATGCAGGCGGAGATTTTGCATACGATGCTAATGATAATTTTCCGGGGCCAACTGTAAGCGGAACTTATAAAATAGATGTTGATTTTCAAAGAGGAAAATTTACTGTAACCAAGCTTTAATGTAAAGATGATTGTTTAAAAAACATTTTAATAAAAATTTATTATGAAAAATATATTTAAATTACTTTTTGCAATTATTTTAATATCTGCTTTTAATGCGTGCGATAAGGTTGCTGATCTTCCTCATTATGCAAATGGAAAAGCTACAACGCTTACCGCTTCTACAACCACGATAGCCCCTGCTCCGGCAGATTCAAATAATGTGGCTCTTACTTTAACATGGACATATCCGGCCTATGCCACTGATTCTTCAAACATAAAATATGTTGTTCAAATTGATTCGGCTAATGGAAATTTTTCTAAGGCTGCAAGCCGTACAGTATTAAAATCTTTGAGTACAACATTTACTGCTAAAGACCTTAATAATATTTTACTGAGTTATGGATATGCATTTGGAGTTGCTTATAATATGAATGTAAGAGTATTGTCGTCTTATGCAAATAATAATGAACAGTTGGCATCGAACACAATAAGCATTCAGATGACTCCTTATGCTATCCCGCCTAAAATTGCCCCACCTACATCGGGACATTTATATTTAGTGGGAGATGCAACACAAGGTGGATGGAATAATCCGGTACCGGTTCCTTCGCAAGAATTTTCAAAAATAGATTCGGTAACTTACGGAGGCGTTTTTAATCTTATTGGTGGTAAACAATATTTGGCTTTACCGGTTAATGGCGATTGGAGTCATAAATATGCTGTAGATGATAACTCTATTTCAGGATTATCTGCCGGGGGTGATTTTGGATATGACCTTTCTTCTAACTTCCCGGGGCCGGCCACATCAGGCCTGTATAAAATTATTTTCAATTTTCAATCCGGCAAATTTACCGTAACACCGTTTTCAGGAATAATACCGGATAATCTTTTTATAGTGGGCGATGCTACTTCTGGGGGCTGGAATAATCCTGTACCTGTGCCATCACAGCAATTTACAAGACTTAATTCATCTGAGTTTAGTATTACTTTACCATTAACCGGAGGCAAGCAATATTTATTTTTACCAGTTAATGGAGATTGGAGTCATAAATTTGCAGTCGCTGATAATAGCGTTACAGGATTGGCTTCCGGCGGCGATTTCGGTTATGATCTTTCTTCTAATTTTCCCGGCCCTGCGCAAGATGGAACGTATAAGATAATTGCAAACTTTGCTTTAGGAACCACCGGCCAGTTTACAGTTACCAAACAATAAATTTTAAAAAAATTATTTTAAAAAAACCGCTTTCTGAACGAAGCGGTTTTTTTATTGAATTATTTACATTTATTAAAAACAAAAGTTCATCCAATCCCATCCAAATCTATTACTTCCAAAAAGTCCCCAAGCCAAAGCAGCCACATCGTTATTACAAAAGAAAGCCTTCTTGCTGTTACTAGCATTTGATGTACATCGGTGGAATTGTAATAAATTAAACCGCCTATTTTACTATACGGAAGTAGTTTTTTACTGCGAAGATTTTTTATAGTACTAATGCTGCATCGTAGCATTTTCATTACATCTTCGGTAAGAAGCCATTCGTTGGTGAGGGATTGTTCATCAGCAGGAGCGAAAACAGAAGGTTGTTTGGTAGATTTTTTTTGTGCGCTCATAAAAACAATATAGCCCCATAAAAGTCCGCAATGGCGCAGATATGCAGCTAAGGGAATGTTGCGTTGGCGTATCTGTGCCAAGCATATAGATTGGAGTTTTAAAAAACCATTCCTTATATTTATAAATGAGTAGGAAAAACAAATTTGCTGATAATGATAAAGTATTTAATGGCACAGATACGCCACACACAAAGCTATGCTGCATATCTGCGCCAGCACGAGGAAGGGGTAAATGTTGGGAATATTCGCAGACCGATTAGTGCAAAAAGAGAACAAATATTAAAAGCAGACGGGAAATGGAAGAATTGAGTAAATATGTTTTTATTGGCAAACAAGATCATCTCAAATATTTTTTCCTGACTGATGATCATTTTAATGAAGGTATTTTAAATGATAAGGTTGCGCAATACATAAAATCAGAAGATATTTTTTCTTTAACAATGTCTTATACGGATAATTTTAATCAGTCGAATACTTTATTTTTACAAAAACTATCCTGGATAAAAAATGTTATTATTATACAACTTCAGTTAAATCTCGCAGGATTAAAGTTCCTGCCCAATCTGGAAAAAATTTTTGTAGCCGAAAACAATAATGAACCTATTAACTTCTCTCCTTTCTTGCATTTGAAAAATGTTGAATTAAACTGGACGAATGATAGACGTAGTTTGTTACGTTGTAAGAGCATCGAAAATTTAAAATTGTACCATTATAGAGAGAAGAATTTTGCCAATTTTACTCAGCTTGTAAATCTACAGGTTTTGACTGTTATAACCTCATCATTTGCCGATCTAAATGGGGTAGAAAATTTACCTGATCTTGAAGTGTTTGAAATGCATTATAACTCAAAGATTGCAGATTTTTTTCCATTAACTCAATGTAAAAAATTAAAAAAACTTATTATCAGTCATTGTTCTAAAATAACCGATCTTAGTTTTTTACGCGACTGCAGCGAATTGGAATTTTTAAATATTTCTGATTGTAAAAATATTCAAAACAATGATGCTATTTTTGATTTATTGAAATTGAAAGTTTTGGGATATTTTAATTCAGGATCAATTCAGTCAATTAAAGAAATTACAAATTTGAAATTTTTGGAACGATTTAATATCTATAATACTGAAATTAAAGATGCTATTCTAGAGCCATTATTAGACTTACCGAAATTAATTGTTTGTGAAATTAGAAATAAGAAACACTATACATTAACTAATGAAGAAATTCAAAGCAAAGTAAATATTAACTATATTAATTCTCAAAGTATTTAATTGTATTATGATCACATTTATTCCGCAATGGCGCAGATATGCAGCTAAGGGAATGCGGCGTTGGCGTATCTGTGCCAAGCATATAGATTTCAAATTAACCGAAATAAAAAGTGCCGGCGTTTCTACGGCGGCACATTTATTTTTAAGAATGTCCAAAATTTATTGCAATATCAGTACAAATAAGCCATTGCAATTTTA